>JBDTWP010000482.1:0-4644 GCA_040006615.1 Ferruginibacter sp. | reverse complement strand
TTTCCTTTGTTGGGAGGATGTCAGTTTTATTACCTGGCCATCTCCCGTGACCGTTATTTTTTTCCCGTCCACAACAGAACGTTCACCTCCGCCCATGATGAATAATTTCCCCCTCGCCTGTAAATTTTTATCAGGTTGACCATAACCTGTTAATGAAACTGACAAAAGCAGGCTCATTAATAAGTGAAGCTTATATTTCATTTTATGAATATAGGGAATTGAAATATATTTATAAAGAACAGGTATAATAGAGAGCATTTCAAATTCATCCTGTTCTTTCGCAGAAGTTCAACAAAAGCGGCAGCAGGTATCATGCTAATTCATCATCAGGATATTTACGCTTCTTTGCAAAATATTAAATGCGATTTCTGCCATCAGGTTTTCTTTATCCAGGGTAGGGTTTACTTCTGCGATTTCAAAACAACAGATCTTCCTGCTTTGCATAAATTTGCTGATCAGGTCTTCAGCTTCTCTTTCTTTGAGTCCATTGCTTACCGGGGTGCCCGTACCTTTTGAAATGGAGGAATCAAGGCTATCCACATCAAAGCTTACATAGATGTCCGAACAATTAGACAGGTACCTCAATACTTTACGGCTCACACTCTCTGCTCCATTGCGTCTTACTTCACCGGTTGTCACTACCTTAATACCATATTTGTCGATCAGGGCTTTTTCTTCTTTTTCGAAATCCCTGAGCGAAATCAGGACTATATCTTCCGGTAAGATTTTGGGAGATATTTTTCCAATATTTTTCAACTGTTCCCAGATCTTGTGAGTTTTTTCATCCAGGTCATGCACTTTGTATTCTTCATTATCTTCGCCGATAGCTGCGGCTAAAGGCATGCCGTGCATATTACCGGTAGGAGTAGTATAAGGGGTATGCAGATCGGCGTGCGCGTCTAACCAGATAGCACCTAATTTACTTTTAGGTTTGGCCATTTTAATTCCCGCAATGGTTCCACCGGCGGTGCTATGATCCCCACTTAGTACAACCGGGAAAAAATTGCCTTTGATAGAATCACTTACGGCTTTGCTTACTTTTTCATACAGGTTGAGTACTCCATGTATTCTTTTGCCATAGGGTGACTGGATGGGTTCGAATAGCAGGTTATTTTCTACTTCTATTTGCTCGGAAGGGAAATGTACAAAAAAGTTGCTCATGAAATCCAGCGCTGCAATTTTAATGGCGGCTATACCAAGACTGGCGCCACGGGTACCCGCGCCAATTTCACTCGGAACTTCTATCAGTTTGATATTCTTCATACATGATTTTTGTCCTCAGCCAGTCACCGGCATGAACGATAGGCAGGCAGGCAATATGTGTTGTAAATGAAAATAATATATACCACTGCAATCAGATAAGCAACAAATTTATAACTTTCCCTCCAAAGGATCGCTTCCTTTGATGGTGCCAACCGTCGTTATGGGTTTAAAGCGGACAAACATATCTTCACTGTACCAGTTTTCTTTTCTTGTTTTTTTGATCACTTCGGCGTGCTTTTGCAACTGGTAAGCAAACTGCTTCATTGTTTCCCTGCTATTCCAGATACTGAAAGTGGCCTGCTTTATAAAGGGCAATTCTCCAATACCAAATGAGGTTATAAAACCATTTGCGCCAGCCACCTGTGCGGCAACACTTTCCACATTTTGCCAAAATGCTTTTAGTTTTGAAAGCCTGATGGTTGCTCTTGTCAGTATAGCGATTGGGCCGTCATAGGTAGTATTTTTCCCCAGGGGGCCAAAGGGTTGTTTGCCATCCCAGGTTCCGTGCCCTTCAATGGGCTCTAAAAAAATGGTCCATATTTCACAATTAAAAAAACGCATCCACTTACCAATCAGTGGACCATACAAACTGGTAACCAGGCACTCTGCCCTTAGATCCGCAATTCCTGCTGACTGCCTGTTTACTGCGAATATGCCCCACTGTTGCCAGTCGGGATGCTTATCAAAACTGCCGTTCTTACCACAACCCAGCAGTTTAAAGAATGATATATTTTTATTGAACCATAAAGGGAACCTGTGCACCGCCATGGCCAGTAATGCGTAAAACACAAATCGTTTGGGATATCGTATAATGGTAAGTGTAATCAGCATGGGCAAATTATGAACGATGATGTGCAGGATTTGTTGATTGCAGGATGTAATTTAGGGAGTCCCGGGATAGTAATATTAAATGCCGGAGTATTTTATCAAATCCTGAAAGGGATGCCTTTTTTGGCAGATTAAAAAAAGGGCGGCTTTAAGGCCGCCCCGGAACCATTTTAAAATAAATGTTTATTTGATCTGCATCATTTTATTGGTTTGTTCAAATTGCTGATCTTTCGAGGTTGCAATGATGCGGTAAAATAAAGATCCCCGGCTTAAGCGGCCGGCATCGAATTTAACGGAATAACTGCCGGCTTTTTTATCTTCATTGACCAGGGTAGCCACTGTTCTTCCCATGAGGTCATATACTTTCAAAGACACTTTGCTATCAACCGGAAGCTCATATTGTATGGTGCTTGTTCCTGTAAAAGGATTGGGATAGTTGGATAGTTTGTATTGTTTAGGTAATATTTCTTTATATATTTCAACGGCAACATTTCCAACCGGACCAACTCCTTCCCTGGATGCCAGGTTAACGGATTTGGGGGGGCATATACCTAAGGTCCAGCCAAGGGAAAGCTTTGAAGCTATATCTTTTGCATATATGCATTCGGCTATTCCATTGTGGCAGATCCGCACGTTTTCATAATCGGGGCTGGCTGCTTTTTTACGATCATCGCAATCATAATTATTTTTTACATAGCCAACCGGCGGGATGGGTTTACAGGCACAGTTTGGAGCATTGGGGTCTCCAAAGCCATCACCGTCCGCATCCCGGTAATAGGTAGTGGGACCATGAATGGTTTTGTTGTAATCATCACAATCGGTTTTATTGGTAACATAGCCCACCAGCGGGATGGGTTTACAGGCACAGTTTGGCGCATTGGGATTACCAAAGCCGTCACCATCCACATCCCGGTAATAGGTGGTGGGGCCATGAATGGTCTTATTGTAATCATCGCAATCGGCTTTATTGGTAACATAACCTTTAGGTTGGATGCATGCTTTTATAGAAATGTTTGGGTTGCCATAACCATCGCCATCTGCATCACGGTAAAAGGTCGTTTTTGCACACTCCTCCTTAACCTCGATAAAGGCTCCAAACAGAGGATTAGCACCATTGGTACCATCAAAATCTATCAGTTTTGTATAAACCAAAGAGGAAGGATCAAAAGAAAAAATAACACCAGCACCAATACTCCCTCCACTTTCTGTCATACCATATAGCTTTCCATCACTTGCTTGCATAAGGCTACCCTCGGGATTGGCACCATTGGGATTATCAAAATTTTTTAACTTTAGATATATTGAAGTGGTAGGATCAAAAGAAAAAATAACTCCGAAGTTGTTGCTTCCTCCTTGAAATGTAAGACCATATAATTTTCCATCACTTGCCTGAATCAGGCTGCCCTGAGGAAAAGCGCCATTGGTATTGTCAAAGTCAATCAGCTTTGTGTAATTTGAGGTGAAAGGGTCAAAGGAAAAAATAACCCCATTACCGCTGCTCCCTCCAAAAGATGTCACACCATAAAGCTTTCCATTGCTTGCCTGGATAAGACTGCCAAATGGATTGGCGCCATCTGTTTTATTAAAAACCTTCAACACTGTGTAGCCAGAAGTGGTAGGATCAAAAGAAAAAATAACCCCATTACTGCTGCTTCCTCCATAAGTCGTCATTCCATAAAGCTTATTATTGCCTGCCTGAATTAGGCTGCCTTCGGGAGCATCTCCACTGTCAAAATCCTTCAGTTTTGTATAAATGGAAGAGGAGGGATCATAGGAAAAAATTACACCGCGATTGGTGCTTCCCCCACCATTTGTCATACCGTATAATTTGCCATCACTTGCCTGCATAAGGCCGTTGCCATTAGGAGTGGCACCATTGATACGATCAAAATCTATTAGCTTCTTAAATGTTGAAGTAGCGGGATCAAAAGAAAAAATGACCCCAATGCCACCGCTTCCCCCATAAACCGTCATTCCATATAGCTTTTTATTGCTTGCCTGTACAAGGCTGCCCCAGGGTTCAGATCCTGATGCAATGCTATCAAAAGATTTTGCAACAGTTAAATTATTTGTAACAGGTATAAATTTAATTATAGTGCCTGTTCCATTATTTCCTCCATACCTTGTGGTAACATATAAAACCTGTGCCTGTATAGAAAATATACATGCTAAAAAGTAAATAATGATTAGTAAAATCTTTTTCATTTTTATTGTTTTTGATTAAGTAATTAAATTATTTTAATGGTTAGCGGTAGCTTTTCAATGTAATTATTGGCTGATTGGTTTTGTAAAATTTTTACTTGCCAGGCATGAAGAAATCCCCTGTTTTCAAACAAGTCATTCCGGGAAAACTTCTATTCTTTCCCGGTATTTTTTACCATAAAGCAAGACCCGGCTGAAAATATTTCATAAATGTATTTTATTGAATATGCCATCACAATGATGCCTGTCAGCAGGCGTGCTGATTTGAAACATTCATTTTTAACTGAACCACCATTAAAAGCCTGTAGTACTTCAAAGCAGGCGAATTGTCGCTAAGCCGTGGTCGGTGGA
>JBDTWP010000481.1:0-4656 GCA_040006615.1 Ferruginibacter sp. | reverse complement strand
GTCATCTTAGGATGATTCCGGTCTGTACGTCTCGTCTTTCAGGAACATATTAAAAAGATAACATCTTAGAATGGTTCACATCTGTACGTCACGTCTGACCGGAACATATTAAAAGGATGTCATCTTAGGATGATTCCGGTCTGTACGTCTCGTCTTTCAGGAATATATTAAAAGGATGGCATCTTAGGATGGTTCCGATCGCCCCCTCCTGGCCATGTTATTAAACCACCGGTGTTGTAGGCTGCACGCCCCCTATAACCAGTCCGGAGGACCGGATGTGCCATTAAAATTCCTAAATTATCAACATTCAAATAAGAAAACATGTCTTTGAAACTAAAAACCACCCTGTGCTTCTTGCTAACTGCAACACAGGCTTTTCTGTGCATAGCACAAAACAAAACAATTGATCAGCGCGTCGATTCCGTATTGAAACTTATGACATTGGATGAAAAAGTTGGCCAGCTAAATCAATATAACGGAGATTTCGCATCCACCGGTCCCATAACAAAGGATGGTGATAAGCAGAACCAGGTACGCAAAGGACAAGTAGGCTCCATGCTTAACATCATGGGTACGGAACATACCAGGCAATTGCAGGAGATCGCCATGGAGTCAAGGTTAAAGATCCCGTTGCTTTTTGGACAGGATGTGATTCATGGGTATAAGACAACCTTTCCATTACCATTGGCCGAAGCGGCAAGCTGGGACATCCCGGCCATTGAAGGTTCAGCAAGAATTGCTGCTACAGAAGCTGCGGCATCCGGTATACACTGGACCTTTGCGCCCATGGTCGACATTGCCCGTGATCCGCGATGGGGACGAGTGATGGAAGGCGCGGGTGAAGATCCCTGGCTCGGTTCGCTGATAGCCGCTGCAAGGGTCCGGGGTTTCCAGGGAAAAGGGCTTGGCAATACCGATGCATTAATGGCATGCGCAAAACATTTTGCCGCTTATGGTGCTGCCGTTGGTGCCCGTGATTATAATTCCGTGGATATGAGTGAAAGGCAATTGTGGGAAACTTACCTGCCACCGTTTAAAGCCGCGGCTGAAGCAGGTGCAGCAACTTTTATGAATTCCTTCAATGACCTGAATGGCATTCCAGCCTCCGGAAATAAATACTTGCAAAGAGATATATTAAAAGGCAAATGGAACTTCAAAGGTTTTGTAGTGAGCGATTGGGGATCCATCGGCGAAATGATCAATCATGGCTATGTAAAGGATAATTATGAAGCGGCCTTATCCGCCATAACCGCAGGCAGTGATATGGATATGGAAAGCCGGAGTTATAAGGATCATCTGGCTAAACTGGTAAAAGAAGGGAAAGTAAAAATTGCATTGGTCAATGATGCGGTAAAGAGGATCCTGAGAAAGAAATTTGAATTAGGCCTCTTTGAAGATCCTTTTAAGTTCTGTAACGTGGAAAGGGAAGAAAAGGAAATGAATAACCCCGCTCACTCAGTTTTTGCCAGGGAAATGGCGAAAAAGAGTATTGTATTGTTAAAGAACGAAAAGCAATTGTTGCCTTTGTCAAAACAAACAAAGATCATCGCCCTTATTGGTCCATTTGTGAAAGCGGTAAGAGACAATCTCGGTTTCTGGAGTTATGAATGGCCTGATGATTCATCCACCATCGTTACGCATTGGCAGGGTATCAAAAATAAGGTAAGCGCTGATACAAAGTTATTGTATGCCAAAGGATGTAATATCAATGATAGTTCCATGGCGGGTTTTGAGGAAGCGATTGAAGCTGCAAAGCAGGCAGATGTGGTAATCCTAAGTGTGGGTGAGGCAAGGGATATGACCGGGGAAGCTAAAAGCCGGAGTAATATTCATTTACCAGGCGTGCAGGAAGAACTGATCAAAGCGATCTATGCAACAGGTAAACCACTTGTTGTAATGATAAACGCCGGCCGGCCATTGATCTTTAACTGGACCGCAGACAATATTCCTGCGATCCTGTACACATGGTGGTTAGGAACCACGGCAGGCAATGCGATTGGGGATGTCCTGTTTGGCGATTATAATCCTTCCGCAAAACTGCCTATCAGTTTTCCGCGTTCAGAAGGACAGATACCCGTTTACTATAATTATTTCAATACCGGGCGGCCAGCCAAAGATGAGAATGATCTTAATTATGTATCTGCATACATTGATCTGCCCAACAGCCCGAAATTTCCATTTGGATACGGATTGAGTTATACAACTTTTCAATATGGAAATATTCAATTGAGTAAATCTTCCATTAGTGCGTCAGAAAAATTAACTGCAAAAATTCCGGTTACCAACACGGGCAATTTTGACGGAGAAGAAACGGTACAATTATACGTCCGTGATATGGTTGGCAGCGTAGTTAGGCCGGTAAAGGAACTAAAGGCTTTTCAAAAAATCTTTCTAAAAAAGGGTGAGAGCAAAACAGTAAGTTTTTCCTTATCTGCCGAAGACCTGAAATTTTATAACAGTGAATTGAAATACCTGTACGAACCGGGGGATTTTAAGATTTTTATCGGGGGCAATTCAAGGGATGTGAAACAGGCGGATTTTCAACTTAAGAAATAATAAGATCATACACCCGGTTCCGGTTGGGCACTTTTGCAATCCTAAAGAATCCTGGGCACCTTTTTTTATTATACTTCACAAGTGGTAAATAGGTGAATCCGCCATTACGATGTAGGATCAGGCCGCGGCCTGATCTGTTAAATAATTGCAACGCAATTATCGCTTATTTCCGCTGAATTGTTTTTCGAAGCAGCGCAAATAAAAAATCACTGATTTACCCCTTGCTCAGTATAGCTTTTACGGCTTTTTCCTGGTAGCAGTTAATTTTTTGATAGAATAGGATGATTATTTTATGAGTGTTCTTTTATTAACATAATTTACGATATGAAAAAATATCAATTACCTGCTTCCCTTCGTTTTCAGATAATCAGTTAAAGCTTTGGGATGATCTGTTTGTAATCCTCCCAAACCCAGGGCTAAAGCCTTATCCCATCGAATTATACCTTCATCAGCCGATTGAATATCTGCCCAAACAGGAACCTTTTTTTCTTTTGCGGCCAACACTGTTTCTGCATTATATTCATCATAGTAGCCATCTACCACGTCAATCTTTAGGAAATCCAGTAATGTATTCATATCCTGTTTTGTCTTTATCGCTTTGGGCAGGCTTACCATCAGGGGCATTTGAGGCGCTGTTTTTCTCCAGTCCGCATATTGATGCGGTTCATTTATGTACACAACAATATTTTTTTCCATCCCCGCATTCACAATCTCTTTATATGCTGCTGCTGCTGATGCTTCTTTAAAATCTAAATAAATATTTATTTTCCCTTTGCATAAAACTAATACCTCCCCGAAAGTCGGAATAAGATGAAGCCCCCACTCGGGATGGAGTTCTTCCCGTATTTTTATTTTACGCAATGAATCAAAATCAAAATATTTTACAAGTCCTGTAAATCCGGTCATATGCTCAATAGATGCATTATGCATAATAACTAATTGGCCGTCTTTTGTAGTCCGCAGATCAATCTCCACAAAATCAGCCTCTGCATCAATGGCATGTTGATATGCCTCCAGTGTATTTTCCGGTGCATTCGTATGGTCTCCCCTGTGGGCGATTACAATAAATTGATGCTTACATTGTGGCAGAGAAACAATTTGTGTAAAGCCACATAGGGGTATTAGAAAAGTAAATGAAAGTAATAAATAATCAGCTTTCAATTTATACATGTAGAATCGTTTTTGTCGAACAAAATTAGTTAAGTAGAAACTAAAAAAAGCACTCGCTTACAAGAATTATACCACCCTGCAAATTGGCCCACCGATCGTATGGTGGAAAAGAAAATTTCTATTTAAGAGATGCTATACTTCACAAAGGGTAAAAAGGTGAATCTGCAATTACTTGGAATTGGCCGCGGTCTGTTCTCGTAATTTATTGTAATCAATTTTTAATTGGCATTGTAGGTTCAGGCCGAGGCCTGATCTGGTAAATAATTGCAATGTAATTATCCTTGATTTCATCTGTAATGTTTTTCGAAACAGTGCAAATAAAAAATCACTGATTTACCCATTGTGCAGTATTACTTCATTGGATAAAATATAATACCCATTTTAATTTGTATAAATCATCATGAAAAAGACAATCACCAGGCATTGCATTTATGCGGATCCAACAGGATTAATGTACGACGCTGAAAATATTTCATATATCGGCATCTTTGATTATGGAAGTATTGTTTTCTTTGGTGTTGGTAATAGTATACAAACAATTATCATCAATGCTGTAGACAGAATTTTAATCCTTGATAGTACAGAGTAAAAGGGGGAAAATTTTGATATGGAAATAGTCCCGCAAGCTTCTTATAAAGTAATTTTCGAAAGGCTCATCATTAAAGAAATAAGCATAGATATTGCCAGGATCATTATGCTTTGTTTTTGGTAGAGCCGTAGGCTCGGTTTATGTTGTAGCAACGGATTTTAATCCGTTGTTACAACATCCAATAGATGAGTGCTGTAGGCACGGCGCATTTTTGATTAACCTTTATATGGGCCGGGCCTATAGCTCTCAATTAAATGGTTAGTCTGGCAATGGATTAAAATCCGTTGTTATATATTGCGACATAAATAATGCAGCATAAATATTTATCTTTATCTTTGACT
>JBDTWP010000480.1:0-4713 GCA_040006615.1 Ferruginibacter sp. | reverse complement strand
TTTTGCCTCTTTCATGGTTTGACGTATTTTTGTCAACCTATTTCAGGCACGTACAATTTTTTTAGGTCGGAGGTTATTTGTTTTTTTGGTATGGTTTAATAGGTAATTGATAATTGATAATTGATAATTGATAATTGATAATTTTTTTAGGGCGGAGGGTAATTGTCCAGTTATCGCAGTATTAAGATTGTTACAATATTTTTACAGTTTTTTTTTCTTTTTTTCTTTTTTTCCTTTTTTCTTTTTTTTACGGGTGCTTTTTTAGTCCTTCCTATTTTTTAACTCTTATTGCTATTGTTGATGGGTTATAGAATTTTCTGAGCTTTGGGAAATATCTAAACATTGACCCTCAATAGCGCTATACCCCTGTGCCAGAAATTTTAAACAAACGGCAATTGAATTATTGTGCTTATACTTCCTTTTAATGGCGGAAGGAAAAGGCATGCCTGGATTCTATGCGCTATGGGTATGGTAAATGGTTAAATAACTTAATACTTCTTAATTTCTTAATAAATGCTCACGTATGGCAAAAGAAGATTTTTGTTTTAACTACTATGATGGGGATGCTTCCCGGGATATGGCACACATGAATCGATTGGAAAGGGGCGCCTATAATGATTTTATAATATCACAAAGAAAGTTTGGACACCTGAGTCTGGAGTTAATAAAAAAAACTATGGGGAATGATTTTAATGAAGTGTGGGTGGCGTTGGAAATTATTTTGATGAAGGATGGTGAGGATAAATATTTTATTGAATGGCTGGAAAACTCCATTAAAAAAATGAAAAAGCAATCAGGTCATCAATCTGAGAATGGGAAAAAAGGCGGCAGACCAAAAAGCGAAACCAAAGCCAACAGAAACCCAAATGAAAGCCAAACCTGTGAAAAAATAAAGCCTTTAGGAAATGGATATGAAATAGAAAATGAATTTAAAGGGGGTGTGGGGGAAAAATTCCTGGTGCCGGAAATGTTTTTGGTTTTTAAAAAATCCATCCCCACCTATCCCGGCGAGACGGAAAAGGACTTCAAACCCCTGCTGGCCATTGCAAACTTTATCAGCCTGCAGCTCAACTGTACCGGGCCACCAGGTGCAAACATGCCAGCCATTTTAGCCGAATGGGCAACAATGGTGAACTCGATCAAAGCTGATAGTTTTTACAGCCGGAAATCACTGGCCACGATATCAAACCACATCCAGGAAATTTTTCAAAAGAAAAACAATGATACACATACAAGATCCCCTCCTTTCGCTAAAACCGGAACTGGAAAAAGCGCCGGGGCAAACGAATTGCTGGCCATGCTCGACCAGAAACTCAGGTCCTGTTGATGAAGAAGAAAAGATAACAGAACTCAAATACGCTGCACGGCAAATTGGTTTCATGTATAGCCAGGAAATCAAAAACTGGTCAATGGCACTGTTGTTAAAGATCCACGTTATTACGGGATGGGTGATTCCAGCCAGCAAGTTGATAAATATCCTCGTTGACCAGTTTGAAAAGAAGCTGGTTGAAGATTACGGCATGCTCAACACGGAAGAAATCGAATATGCGTTCAGGAAAGGCGGAACGATGATAAAGGACTGGGGCAAAGAAATGAATTTGAACCTGATTGACCAGGTGCTTTCTCCGTATGTTGATAACCGGCTGCAGGCAAGTGCGAATGAGGAAATAAGGAAATCAAGGCCAACAGTGCAAAAAATATACTCCGATGAGGAGATATTAAACCAGCGGAGGGGCGACATTGAGCAGGCATTCCAGGCAATTAAGAAGGGATATTACCCAATACATCATTGTTATTTTGAAGAAGTGTTAAGCAGAGACGGACTTTTAAAAGAAGGAGAAACAATCGCTGATTTCTTTGTGAGGAAGCTGAATAGTAATGCAGGAAATATTTATATAGCTGATTGAAGACAATAATATGTTCTCTTAAGATGAGACGTACAGACCGGAACCATCCATTCTAAGATGTCATCCTCTTAATATGTTCCGGTCAGACGGGATCTAAAGATGGGAACCATCCTAAGATGCCATCCTTTTAATATGTTTTTGTAAGTTGAAACGTGCAGACCGGAACTATTCTAAGATGACATCCTTTTAATATGTTCCGGTCAGACGGGACTTACAAGGATGAGACGTACAGACCGGAACCATCCTAAGATGACATCCTTTTAAAATGTTCCGGTCAGACGGGAATTAAAGATGGGAACCATTCTAAGATGACATCCTTTTAATATGTTCCGGTCAGCCGGGCTGTTCAGATGAGGGATGGATATTTAAAAATTTTGTTTCGTAATTACTGAAGCATGACAATTGAACTTTACCTAAATGGAAAGCCGCGCAAAGCCTGGATACTCGACTATACATTTGGCTTCTCTCCGACAAACGGGGTTCAAATGGAGTTAAAGGAACTTGATTTGGCTTTAAAAGTGATGGAATGTAAGGTTGATGCAGGCCCTTTGATATATGGCAATTGTTATGAAATGTTTGCGGTAATCCGGTCTTCTTTAAATACAGAAAAAATATCCGCGGATGAATATGCAGGGTTTTTAAATATGGTCAGGAAAAATGAAATAAAAAGATCGGGTGCGTTCAATATTCAGCGAAAAAATTTGTTACATCCGAAGATAATTTCATGAAAGATGTTTATGTAATAATAGGAAAAGCGACAAACACGAATCGATAATTTTGATGTCTTAGCGGTTTTTTTGAGAATTTCATTTTGGGTTGCTGGTGAAAACACCCAACAACGGCTCACGTAGTTTGGGTTGTTGGTGAAAACACCCAACAACGGCTCACGTAGTTTGGGTTGTTGGTGAAAACACCCAACAACGGCTCACGTAGCTTGGTTGTTGGTGAAAACACCCAACAACGGCTCACGGAGATAGTTGATTTATAATAATTGAGGAGAGGAAGCCCAAAAAAGTTAAAAGTATTTCACCTGGGGTAGCTTCGGTTGTTGGTGGAATTTTTATCCCGGTTCATTGGGAACAGCAAACAACGGCTCACAAAACCTATTCACAAAACCTTATAGGTTTAAAAATGATTATCAATTGAAAAAAGCCATGATTACCATAAACATCAATGAATTCAGGGGTTATGATCTGAATGCCATTAAAGAATTCCTAGAACTTCAAAATGATAGAGCATTTCAAATTGTAATTCCAAAATTGACCACCGCAATAAAAGATAACAATTTTGAGGTATTCCTGGAGTATACTTTGACCGCGTATGCCGGTCAGCTACTATCTGAAATAGGGGAGCCCTTCAGTTATTATGTTCCTTCAGTTTACGAAGAGCGTCCCTACGTGTTCGATGTGGAAATAGAGGAATTAGATAAATTCGCAAGTATCCTGTTTACAATCATCGCGACCTTCAATGAGGGTATAAAAAATGAAGATGATAAGGAACGTATAAAGGCCAGGGTTCGTTTCGAGTATGCGGCTTCGAGATTTTACTCGAATGCCTGTGAAGACGATACCATCGTTGAAACCTGGGGGTTGTTATCGATTGCTAATGAGTATTTGGCAATGAGTATCCTGGATTAAAGAAACTTGCCCCCATCCCCTAAAGGGGCGTAAGAACCTGTGAAATTCTTATAAAATTGTATGAACAGGCCGCGGCCTATTCTCTTGAATAATTGAAATGCATCTACCATCAGTCAGACACCTAAGGGTGTGCAGACTGATTGCCAGACCATCAGTCAGACACCTAAGGGTGTGCAGACTGATGGTATTGCAGGCCGCCGCCTGTTCCTACGAACCACAATAACACACTGGCTATGATATCAATAAACATATCCGAATTCGATGACTATGACCGCGAGTCTATCTATGAGTTTGTGACGCTCCAGGAAGAAATGAATTATGAAATAATAATTCCCAAAGTAATAGTGGCAACAGATGATCCACCTCATGCTGTATTCTGGCAGTACAGTACGGCGGCTTATGCCGGGCACTTGCTAAACGATGTATCATCAAGTTTTGGTTACCTGGTACCATCTGCAAACAAGAAAGATTATTTCAAATTCGATGCAAAAATAAAGGATATCGCAAAATTCGCGGACCTACTATATTTGATCACGGCAGTGTACTTTGCCGTTCATGAAACGGATGAGATCAGGAAATTCACCAATGATGCAACCGATTATTTCGGAGATGCCTTTGATAGCATTCCATATCCTTCAACCTCGGGCCTTATCTTCATTGCCAGGGCATATTTGGATTAACCAGGAAGCAAGTCCACACCAGGTTGAGACAAAAAGGCCGTTTTCAATTGTTTGATATTTGATCATTTGCCTGTTTCATAACTGCTCAAATCTATAAGCAGCAGGATTACAGCATTCGGTATCCAGTATCCAGCATCCTGCATCCGGCATCCATCCAGTATCCAGTATCCAGTATCACAGTGTATCAATTATCAATTATCAATTAAATATTATCCGGCATCCACCATTCACCATCCATCAATAATCACCCATTCACCATTTGGTTTCAAAAGAAATTAATTAATTATGTATATTGTTCAAAGAATCAAAGAAATTACTTTAAAAATTATTTCCAAAGAAAGACAAATGCCTGCACACAAACCATCAACCATCAAACCATCAACCATAAACCCTAAACCCTAAACCCTAAACCGTAAACCCTAAACCGTAAACCCTAAACCCTAAACCCTAAACCCTAAACCGTAAACCCTAAACCGTAAACCCTAAACC
>JBDTWP010000479.1:0-4724 GCA_040006615.1 Ferruginibacter sp. | reverse complement strand
CATATTGAAATTTTCTAGCACTTTTTATTCGAGGCCGCTTTCATATACTAATTGCAAACGTTTCACCTAATTCTATAATTTTATGTACGGGTTGTTTTGGTGAATATTGCCTATTGCCCATTCCCCATCCACCTCCTAATTCTTCGTCAACACTTCATCCAAATTCAATATTGCGTTGGCTACTACTGTTAATGCCGCTGTTTCAGCATTCGAGTAGGAAGGCAGCGCACCCATCATTTTACTGGCTTTTTCCGGATCATTCTTAAATTGCCCGTATGCCTTGTTATACAGGGCCATCAATGATCCTGATTTCTTTTCTCCAATCAGATGATTCGTAGCAAGTTCATACCCATAACTGATCTGACCGGCGGTGCCCTTTATTCCGTTGTTTTGCATACGAACGGCAAAATGCCTTGCCAGGTCGATGTATGCGGAATCATTCAAAGTGGTGAGTGCCTGTAACGGCGTATTGGTGCGGATCCGGCGTACGGCACACACTTCCCGCGACACTCCGTCAAAAGTGATCATGGAAGGATAGGCAGCGGAACGTTTCCAATAGGTGTATAATGCACGGCGGTACCTGTCTTCGTCTTTGCTCATAGTCCATTCCGCCCCATTCCAGGGGGACAGCCAGATACCCTCGGGCTGATATGGGAATACGCCGGGCCCATACATTTTGTAACTTAACATCCCGCTGATAAACAGTGCCTGGTCGCGGATCTGTTCTGATGATAAACGAACCCTTGCACCCCTGGCATAGAATTTATTATAAGGATCCTTCTGCAATAGTTCTGGTGATATTTTAGAATCCTGCCGGTAGGTATTGCTCATTACGATTTTTCGTATCAATTTTTTTACACTCCAGTTATCGGTATTCATGAATTGATAACTTAGCCAATCCAGCAACTCCACATTTGAAGGTGTGGTTCCCTGTGAACCCATGTCTTCCAATGTTTCAACGAGGCCGGTTCCAAAAAGCTGTTCCCAGATTCGATTGACCATTGTCCTGGAAGTAAGCGGATTTTTTTTTGATGTCAACCACATGGCCAAACCCAGCCTGTTACGAGCCATACCAGCAGGGAAGGGGTTCAATGAATGAGGAACATCGGGCTTCACCTCATCCCCTTTTACAAGCCAGTTGCCGCGTTCGAATACATGGGAGGACCTGAACATATCAGTTGGATTATCCATCATTACCGGCGTAGTAGAAACGTCGGAAGTCAATAATGCCCAATATTTGTTTTTAACAGGGGTATATCCCTGTTTGTCTTTACCAGGTAGATCCTGGGTGAAATAAAACCAGTCGAACATAGCCCCGGTGGCTTCCGGTTTTAATAAATTATTGTTGATGTAGGTGAAGAAAAGGTCATGTATCCCATTAGCCGGAGATATTTTGGTTTGTTTGATGGTCCACCCGCTTAATGCCAGGGGCAAAGTAACGGTGGCAATCACGGTTCCATCCGGACCATCCAGGTGAATTTTCCACACTCCCCCTGGTTTGAAGGCCTGGAAGCGAAAGATGAGCTGTTCCTTATCCTGAAGATCAACATTTTTTAACCTGCAGATCGCGTGGTTGCGGAATGCAAGCCATTTGGTATCATTTAATTCACTGTTGGTGAAGCTATCGCAGATAAGCGAATTATACGCCGGCTGCCATGTCTTTAAAAATGCGTACACTTCTGCTGCCTTTTGAGAGGATACATTTTGTTTGAACCAGTTCCTTACATTGATCACTTCCCGTTGCATACTATCATTGTAACTGCGCAATAATGGGTAATCTGCCTCCGTATCTTCATCCCGTGTATTATTAAAAAAAGCCAGGAACTTATAATATTCATCATGCTTAAACGGATCATAAGGGTGGCTGTGACATTGCACACACCCGAAGGTAGTACCCATGATGGCTTGCCAGGTAGTATTTACCCTGTCCATAACCGCGGAGGTTCTGAATTCCTCATTATCTGTTCCTCCTTCATCATTTGTCATTGTATTGCGATGAAAAGCGGTGGCAATATAATCATCGTCTGTTGCATCCGGCAAAAGATCACCGGCAATTTGCCGGGTTAAAAACTGGTCGTAAGGTTTATCTTCATTGAAAGAGTTTATCAGCCAGTCGCGGTATTTCCAGATATTCCTGCTATCGTCGCGTTCATAGCCCTTGGTATCCGCATAGCGCGCAAGATCCATCCACATAGCCGTCCATTTTTCACCATATTGGGGAGAAGACAACAGTGAGTCTACCAGGTCGGCATAGGCATGCCCGCTGCTGTCATCCAGGTATTTTTTTGCAAGATGGGGAGGCGCAGGCAGTCCCGTGATATCCAAACTTACCCTGCGCAGGAGTGTGGGCTTATCAGCCATTGGCGAAGGCTCCAGGTGCTCTTCTTTTATTTTTTGTTCAATAAAATGATCCACTTCATTTCTTGCCCAGTTGCTGGTTGTTTTTACCAGGCCAAAAAAACTCTTTTGTTGAGGAACGGGCACATCTTTTACCGCTTTATAGGCCCAGTGCTCGCCCCATTGGGCGCCCTGCTTAATCCATTCTGTAAATATGTCTATCTCTTCTTTGCTCAACGGATCATGCCTGTAGGGCATTCGCTCTTCTGGATCCTTGAAATTGATGCGCCTGATAAGTTCACTGTTTTCCGGATCACCGGGAATAATGGCGAATTTACCCGAGGTAGTTTTGGCCAGAGCGTCTTCCCGGAACAATAAACTGAATCCGGCCTTCGCCCTTACACCACCATGACAGGTGATGCATCTGCTATTAATTATTGGTTTTACCTGCGTGCTGAAATCTATCTTGTCTTTATGTGAAACATACAAGTACAGGAAAGCTACAAGGATGATACATAAAGTAACCAGGAAGGTGTTAGTTGTCAGAAACCACCGCATAGTGTATTGGGTTTAGAGTGCAATTTTATTCAAAAATACGGTTATTGAGTCGCAACACAATACCGTACTCTGCTGTAGATAGAAATGATCGCTTAAATTTATGAATTTTGTACAGGCTGACCCGTATTTCGCATATTGTGCGGGAGACATCTTTTTAATTTTTCGATTAAATTTTCTACCGAACATTTGTAACTTTATCCGGCAGCAGCTATTTCAAAATTAGAAGAGAATAATTTGAAAACCTGCCATTCAAATAATATCGGCAGCGACGGATAAGAAAATGCCAGCCGTCTTTCTTCGCCGTACCCTTAATCAATGTATATCATTTTTTGCCGGGGAGACGGTAAAGGCAGTCCAGACAAAGCATTGATTGTCAATCGCAGATAATGAAACAATCGGATCTGCTTTTAATGGCTTAAATTAAGATCATTACTAAATATTAAACAAAAATCATGGAAAGAATCCAGTCAAAAACAATCGTCTTCGTCACAGGTGCATTCGTCAGCAACAGTTGTTGGGATGAGTGGAAAACTTATTTTGAAAGTAAAGGTTATACTACAAGTGCGCCACGGTGGCCGTTCAAAAATGGTTCTGCTTCGGAGTTAAGAAACAAGCAGCCAAATGACACAGATCTTGCTGCTTTAACGTTAAAAGATCTGGTTGAGCATTTTGCAGCCATCGTGAAAGACCTTCCCGAAAAACCAATAGTGATCGGGCATTCGCTTGGCGGCCTCATTACCCAGATCATTGTAAATCGTGACCTGGCATCGGCAGGGGTAGCGATTCATTCTGTTCCGCCATTGGGCGTTTTTCCCTACGAATTCTCCTTTCTGCGGGCAGGATGGAAGGCACTCGGATTGTTTAGTTCCACCAAAAAGACGTATTTAATGTCGTTAAGTGACTGGCAATATGCCTTCGTAAACGGCATGTCACTGGCTGAGCAAAAAGCTTCTTATGATAAGTTTACAATACCTGAATCAAAAATAGTAGCCAGGGGAGGGCTGACCAGTGCCGCAAAAGTAGATTTTGCTAAACCGCATGCACCATTATTGCTTACTTCAGGCAGCACAGACACTATTATACCTGCTCATCTCAATCTCCGGAATTTCAGGAAGTATGTAAAAAATGGTTCTGTATTGGATTACAGGGAATTTCCGGGCCGAAACCACTTTGTATTGGGCCAACCTACATGGAAGGAAGATGCGGATTATATCCTGGAATGGATCAGTAGCAACTAGTTTCGTGTCAAGTTAATAATGTCGTGTTATAATCTAGTTTTGTTATCCAAAAAGAGCTATGAAGAAATATAAGGTTACTTTAAATAATTATTAAAGAATGAATAATAAAGGTCTGCCCTTTCTAAGAAGTAAAATTTTTGAAGGCATTGAGTTGATATTGGATATTTAGAAAATGCATTTCACTTATAGAATAATTGTGAAAGTTATCGCAACTTCATTTTAAAAATGGCAGTGAACACCATAAGGTTAGGTAGATAAAAGGAATCATTTTACCAACTTAATGCTTTATTTGAAAACGTTAGGGGAAATGATTTATCTACCGTTTTGAGATTAGATGACTTTTGATCCTTTACCGTGATTATTATTGTAGTGGGTAGCCTCGCCATAAAAGAAAATCGGAAGTCCCAATTGCTTCAACTGAATTTAGAAGATCATCAGTTCCCAGAGGCTTCGTAAGATAACCGTTGGCATGGTTTTTATACGCCAGGTCTATGTCAGCTTGAGTAGATGAGGTAGATAACATAACCACAGTGATATGCTTTAGCTTTTCGCTTGTCTTGATGTATTTAAGTACTTCATGCCCGTTTTTTT
>JBDTWP010000478.1:0-4788 GCA_040006615.1 Ferruginibacter sp. | reverse complement strand
GTTATTTTTTTATTCCCGGGAATTTTAATGCTTACCTGTGCTTCAATTGGTATAAGTTCCCTGAATGGACCCTTCATCATCATGGGATTGTTTAAGTTCACCAGGTGTACTGTCATGGAATTCTCCTGACGCCATATTGCTATGTCTATTACACCGGGCCCCTTTACTGAAACAACGGGTTCTTCATTCAGCGCCCAGCTGATCGCATTGCTGAGTAATTTACCATGGTCTGTATTCATCAGTTGCCAAAAGGTACGGTCAATATCCCCGGGAAAATACACTACCCTTCCTTTGCCTGGTTCTCTCAAATAAATTTCCCTGGTATCCGTGTCAGCTATACGGGGATAAACATCTTCCATCGGCAGGTCAGGATAGGTTGGAACGAGTGTGACGGGAGACGGAAAAACAGCCATTGATGTAACATCGACTTTATAAATAGTGTTAATAATACGGTATGCATCTTCCATACCTTTCAACACGGGATGAAACTGTTTAGTGACCGGATCGCTTTTTAATCGCAGGTAGCTGTTTCGCATCGGCCCTTCCACCTTATTATTATAGGAAACGCCGAAGATATCCGCCAAACCAAAATCCGTTCTTTGCTTCCCTTCCTCATCATACAGCGAGGTTTCAAATGTTGCCAGGAGGTTGCCACCCTCCTCTACAAATTTCCTTAACTGGTTACATTGTATGGTAGAAAGTGCGGCGATATTTGGAAGTATCAAAAGTTTGTAAGCGGAAAGGTACCCGGGATCAAGGAGGCGATCATTCACCATTTCAAAAGGCACACGTGCTTCCACGAGCGCATGATACATACCATTGGAATGATCCGGGCTTTTCTGCTGCCAGGCTTTACCTCCGTATTTGAGATCCGTTTGTTCTGAATACAGCATTCCCACACGTGCCATAGATGCCGTGTTTCGAAGGTATTTTTCTCCCCGGTAATAAACCTGGTACATGTTACTAACGGTATCCATCCAGCGCTTATCATATGGTGTGGCCCCGAATTTTACAAAACAGGGAAGCAATCCATTGGCCACACCTTCGGCCACCCAAATCCTGATCTCCGCATCACTTTGAACTGAATCCTTCCATCGGAATTCCTCTTCTATACCAACGCTGAAAATACCAACCTGGGGCTTCATACCCAGGGTAGCCCTTGTTTCCCTGGCTCCTTTTGCATTTTGCCATGGCGGGATTGAGCCATGTCTGGCCTGTTGATCCGCGAAAAAAAAGTCGGAGCCTTTACCAGTCAGAACCTTATCGGGAAATCCGTTTGGAATGAATCGTGAGACGGCTCTTTGTTTTCGTATTTCACCATCCCACAATAACCAGAGTTCTTTCAGCCTTTCGATGCGCCATTCGGAATATTTTATAAAGACGGGATCGAAACGGTCATTGGTTTTAGGTAATTCCAAACCGGAAAATGTTTTGAAATTCTGTACGCAGTGCTGACAGTAGCAGATGCCATGGCCGGCCCAGCGGTTGGAAAAAATAGCATCCGGCCTGAAACGTTCCATAATTTCCCGGTTCACTTTTGTCATGAACTCAAAATTATAGGGGCCTAATGCACAGGTGACCCACAATTCAGGGTTTGCCCAATGACGGAATTTTGAACCATCCGCCGTTACAGCGATCCAATCGGGGTGGGCATCATATACATCCTGCCTTACAGCATGGGGGTCTGTCCGAAGAATTATTGACATATTCATTTTCCGGCATCCTTCCACCATATATCCTAATGGATTGGAATTTCCAAGAGCGTTGCTCCTGTGGTGCAAGGGAATATCGGTGGGATAAAATGCGACCACACCTCCGGCACTTAGCAAAGCGCCATCTGCATGGATGCGCCTGAAATAGCCAAGCCAGAAGTCAGGATCATATTTGCCGGGATCATTTTCCACAAAAGCAAGCTGTGCCCATCGCATAGACCTGCCAAACCAGGGTGTTTCCTCTTGTGTCAATATAAAGGAATCTGCCATTGCCGGATTTCCCACAATGGCCAAACCACTACCCAGTATTGTAGTATTCCTGATAAAATTTTTCCTGTTCATAATAGTGATCTTTTGGAAAAGAGGGATTATTATTAATTAACTATTTCGTGTATCCTATAAAAGAATTCCATCTATGTTGATATCTTATCACGAAGTTAATTCATAAAACAAAGTGATGTTCGTCCATGTGATCATTGATCAGCAGCCGATAAGTTACACGGCATAGTACATAATGTTAAAACTTCCTTTGAATTGGACAATAAAAAAAATATCTTTAGCCTGCAACAGCCTGATATTGTATATGAATACCATCCGAATATTTGTCGCTTCATCTTCCGAATTGGAGAAGGATAGAAAAGAGTTCCGGGAATTTCTGGGTGTTGAGAACGATCGCCTGCATACAAAGGGGGTTTACCTGGAATTGATACAGTGGGAAAATTTTCTCGATACCGTATCCATAACCAGCCTGCAGGATGAATATAATGAAGAGCTTAAGAAATCTCAAATCGTCGTGTGCCTTTTTTTTACAAAGGCGGGAAAATATACACAGGAGGAATTTGATACGGCGTTGCAGCATTTCAAAGAGAAAGGAAGCCCGCTGATATATACTTATTTTAAATCCGGTGCACCTGAAACTGAACCAACTGACGAGCAGTCGCTAAACCTGATAGCCTTTAAGAAGCGTCTCTCTGGGATCGGGCATTTTTATACTGTTTACAACAATATAGATGATTTAAAATACCAGTTCCTTAAACAGCTCGACAGGCTGGAGGATAAAGGAATAATTGTTTTACAACAGGAAGTTGCGCAAGAAACAAAAGAAGCGGTGACGAATTATTTCAACATAAAGAACGCGGTAATTGGCTCCACCATTTCAGCGGGGGGAGATGTACATGTTGGAGATAACATTACCTATGCCGGCATGGCAGTAGGCAGCAATAATATCGTCATACAGGGCGTAACCGACAGTGCGATCACCGTAAATGTAAACGGACATTCGCAGGAGATCAGCAATAAGCTTGATGCCCTGATGGCTTTGCTTGAAAAGCAGGGTGCGCAAACATTCCAATCCGACGACAGAATTTACAATGCCGATACAATCAATAAGGCCAATTTTGCCTTTTTATTAGGCCGTGCCGGCCAGGACAAAACACTTCCGGAGGAACTGGCGCAAAACCTGGTAGGTGATGGTAATAACTGGACCCAAAGCCTACGGCAGGAACTGGTGAAACAAGGCTTATCCGTAGGCAACCAGCCGTGGAATATTTTCCAGAATTATGGCTGGCTGGTGGAGACCTTTTTACAAAAAATGGGTACTGCTGCCGGCCAGGAGAAAAACTTACGTCGTCTTTCATTTATGGCAGAGGCTTACCAGGGTTCGCTCCGTTACCTGTGTTATATACAGATGGCACAGGTACTTCAACTGGAAAACAAACCGAAACCGGGCATCGTTTCTGACTTTATTCAAATGGAAGGGAGTGGGTACCTTAGTTTCGATTATTCAAGTTTGTTACTTACCACTACTGATATACTCGGTGAGAACGGTTTCATGCAGGAAATCAACAAATTTGCAGATGAACTTACCGACACCGAATCTGCTTTATACGGAACAGCCCTTTACCTGGAAGACCAGCGCCGCAAATTAATGGCCAACACAATTGCTGAAGATGATAAACTTCCGGGCCTGCTCGATGAATACCTGACCGCACTGGTGTACTGGCTTAGGAAACTTACTTTCCTTGCAAAATACCGGCTGGTATCCATCAAGGAAATTAACCTGAATTACCGGTTGGGTACTGCTAAAAATTTTGTACACCTCTATGGGGAACTGCATGGCATCTATAGCGAAGGCGGCACATCGGATGAAGATTATAATTCGAAGTCCATTGAAGGGTCCTTCACTTATAACAAAAGTATCTTGTTATTCAAAGGCAATGATGTGGCCAGCTGTATGGATAAGATACAGGATCAAACCTCCTATCTTTCGCTATCTCCCCTGGTAATTGATCAGAGTGTATATGCCGGAAAGCCTACGCAAACGCCCGAGATTTTTTATTATAGCGGTTATGAGAAGCCAAAGAGACGATACGGTTTTGCACAATACAAGAACGAACTGGCATATGGTGGTAAGGGGGATATCGTTTCGAATAAAATGCTGGGAGTTTTAACTCAAAATAACAATCAGCCGCGGCTGGATGAATTGTTTGAACAACTGGAAGAAGTTTTTAAACCACTTAAAAACAAAACGGTATGAGCCAGGTACTTTCACCCTTCAAATTCCTGGATTCTTACCAGCAGGCTGATGCCGATGTTTTCTTTGGCAGGGAGAAAGAGACCGGTGATCTATACAACGCGTTGAGCGGCGTCAAACACCTGATGGTGTACGGGCCCTCGGGATCGGGCAAGACCAGTCTGGTAGAATGCGGCCTGCGCAACCAGTTTTCAGATGCGGATTGGTTTGCCATCACCATCCGCAAAGGCGCTGACATCAATGCCTCAGTTTATACCAGTATCAACATGGCGCTTAAGGAGCAAATTGAAATGGACCCGGCTACAAAAATGCCGGTCGATGCTCAAATAGAATTCGGGCAGGCCATCGAAAAATTATTTGCCGAACGTTACCAGCCAGTGTACCTGTTGTTTGACCAGTTTGAAGAATTACTGATATCCGGTAATGCAGAAGAAAAGAAAAAGTTCTTTACGCTACTCAATAAATTGATCCGAAATAAAGTGCCCTGCCGTATCATGCTGATCATGCGGGAGGAATTCATTGGGCACCTGTCGGAATTTGAAC
>JBDTWP010000477.1:0-4805 GCA_040006615.1 Ferruginibacter sp. | reverse complement strand
GATTTATGCAATGGAATATTAGCTACCAGCCGCATTGCCTGTGCTATATTTTTTGGCCAGTGCCTGGTTAGGACGCTCCGTGGCTGGTGTCCTCACCGACCACGGATGAGAGAGCTTAGTCAACCAGCCAGCACCCGGGGTGCTGTTTTCTTTAACAGGTTGTTTTTTTCTTAACAACATAAAAAGCAGTTTCTATCCCAATTCTAACCAGTTGCAGGATTTTCATGCGCGCAATACCAGGTAATATTTTAGCCAATATTAAAAAATTATTGGTAACCCCTGCTGTTTAAAGGCATAAATATTTTGAATAAGTTATAAGACAATCAGATAACACGCCTGGATATTCAGGAAAATTAAAAACAAAAAGTTGAAACGGGGATTTCGTCAGCCACTGAAGCATAAGTGTTGATTGCCCCAGTGGTGCATTACCAATGCAGTATTGTACGCATACCCTTCGTGCCTGTCGGTGTGTGTGAAACTAAGGTGTCTTGCCTGGCCAAATTAAAAGACTGTTGCCTGTTCATTTGCACAAATGGATAAATATTTTGGGTGTACTATCGCAACAGCCCTGCCGACCATTCTATTGCATAACCGGACTTAAAATATTTAAAACGCAGTTCAACCTGTTTTTGGAGCAATTCTAAAACTTTTGTTTCCCGGCTATTTACCAAAAACAAACTGCTTTCTCCCTGGGTAAATTTTAATTCTTCATTGCGCAGCAACGAATAATAATTGTTGTAAATACTTTGAGCAGTTTGCAATTGCTGCAGCAATAAAAAGTTCTCGTTGTAATAGCTGCGTATCTTATTTTCAATTTGCCAGCGTTTATATATGAGCTGCAAATCAGTTTCCCTTATCTTCATCTTTGCCTGGCGGTAGGCTCCTCTTCCTTCCCTTAAAAATAACGGCAGCTTAAATTCAATTCCCCATTTGTAATTATTCTGCAATAAGGCAGCATCCAATCCTTTTAAAGCGTAGTAATCTTTGTTTAATAAATTAGCGCTTAGGTTTACAATAGGCAACAGGCTTTGAAATTTTAATTTTCGTTCCACTTCCAGGCTGTTTAATTTAAGTTCATAACTTTTTAAAGCAGGGTTTTGAATGGTTGACTGATTAATGAAATCATCGATCGGTTGTTGTACCATCGTCATAGCAAACTGAATGGTATCCGGCACATATTGAGATGGAAGCTGTGATGGAATATCTCCAGCCCGCCACAGGTAATTTGATAAGCCAAACGCAGCCTCGTTGAGTCTAAGTAATGCTTCAGACTGTTGCAACTGGTAGTTTTGAACCTGTGTAAAAGCTTCAATAGTATCAATCGTTGCCCTGTCTCCGTTTATATAGGCGATGCGTACCAGCCGTAACCGGTTATTGGCCACATCTGCAAATCTGGAATAGATGCTGAACATCTGAAACGCCCCGGCCCATTGCCAGTAATCGGTATAAGCAGCAAATAATAAATCATTCAATACCACTAATCTTTCCTGTTCACTTTGCTGCTGAAATATCTTTGCCTGTTGCAATACAGCTCTTCGTTTATCCATCATCAAACCTTTTACCAGTGGAATTTCCAACCCTAAATAACTTGTTTTACCTGCTGAGATCTCCGGGTTTAGAAAATTACCGCCGTTATTTTCCAGGCCTGTTTTTATATCTATTCCAATAGGGGTGGGTATCTTTAGTTCCGGATTGGTATAGTAGTAATAATTTACCCCATCAAAAGTTTTTCTGCTGGCATCTGCATTCATTACAGGATCAAAGCCACCCTTCGCACTCAATAGTCCAGCGGCTGCCTTATCTACCAATATATTGGCCTGTTTGGCGACTGGATGGTATAGTCTTACCTGTTGAATAAATGCTTCAGGTGTAAATGTTACCTGCTTATCTGCCTGGGAAAATGTATGACGGCTGAATAAAATAAAAGTTAATAAAGCGAGGATATATTTTTGAAATTCCATTGAGTTGTGTGAATTGGAATGTTAAAATTATTTTTCTTTTTTATCACCATTTTCTTTACTTGTTCCTGCAACATAGTACTCAGGCGGAAATCCATTAATGTTTCTCCATATTTCATAATAGATACGTACATCTTTTAGCAACGCGATGCCATTGGCTCCACCACCCATTCTTAATTGTTGAGGCCATTGTTTTTCCTCCGGGTCTTCAATTACCAAAACCCTGAACTTTCCATTATAACTTACCGAAGTTTCTACTGCTGTTACTTTTCCCCCAAATGTTCCGTAACTGCTTTTTGGCCACCCGCTAAAAACAATGACAGGAAAACCATCGAATATAAAACGTACTTTCTGGCCCACTGAAATGAGCGGTAAATCCATTGGTTCAACAAACATTTCCACGGCATATTGTATATGGTTGGGTACAATCTCCACCATCATTTCACCTTCTTTTACCATTTCACCAATACCAGCTTTTTTAGCCTTGGTTATTTGCCCGCTTTGGGGCGCTGTAATGTAGTATAGTTTATTGCGGGCATCATAATTAGCGTATTGGTTTTGCAGTTTTGATACTTCCGCTTCCGTGCTTGCTGCGCTGGATAAAGATGAAAACCTGTCGCCCTCTGTTTTTGCTATTTTATCGGTATAGTCCTGCACAGTCGAATTTTGTTCAATACGGAGATTGATGAGTTCCTGCCGATCCTGTAGCAATTTATTATTTGTACTGTTTACCTTAGCCAATCCATTCTGATAATTTACTTTTCGTTTCTCAAATTCGCTTAGTGATATTGCTCCACTGTCGAGCATTACTTTTGCCGCATCTATTTGCCGTTTATATACATTAAGTTCATTATTTACCGCCGCCAAATCCGCCTCATCGGTTTGTACTTTTAATTCCTGTTGCGCTATTTTATTTTCTAATGATTGCAGTTTCAATTCTTTACCCCTTTCCAATGCCTGACCCTGTGTAACAGTAGTATTGGCCTTATTTTTATACCCTTCAATACTTTGTTGTTTGGCGGTTATCTGTTGTCGGGTGCGCGGTAATAACTGAGGGTCAAAATAATCCACTTTTACTTCTCCTAATTGCAAAATAGTATCTCCCTCTTTCACAAAATCGCCTTCTTTTACATGCCACCTGATCACCCGTCCGGCTATAATGGTATTTAATTCCTGGGGGCGCTGCTCCTGGCGTAAAGTGGTAATTGTGCCCTTTGCCCGTATGTTTTGTGTCCAGGGCAATAGCATGATGGATAGCAGTAGAATCAGCATACCCCAAAGCCATAGTTTCACACTGCTTTTTTTATGTATTCTATATACTTTGCTGAAGGAAGTAAGTGGGCTATTACCCGACGCCTGTTCGATATCGCCGGTTAAGTAATTGTTCATTGAGTATAATTTTTCGATTACGATTAGTTAATCATCTCACCATTTTGATCTATCATCAAAACCTTATCGCAGTAGCTGCTTACTTGTTCATCCTCCGATGCAATTAAAACGGTTGCTGTTTTGTTTTCCTTTATATATTGAATAACCTGGTTGCTAAAAGGCTGTTCCAGGTGGTCAAAAGGATCTTCCAGTAACAAGAGCCGTTGCTCGCCAAGCAATGCCCGGATCAATAAAATATTTTTCCGTACTTTATTAGACAGCTTATTACCAACGGGCAATAGAATAGAATCATAACCGGCCTTGCCGGATTCAACAAACGTATTTAATCCTACAAGTTTCGCCATCGTTGTTACTTTGTCTATACTGATAGCCTCATTACCCATAGTAATATTTTGAAGTAGCGTTCCATGGAAAATATCCTGGCTACCGAGTAATATTCCCGTCAGATGACGGAGGCTTTGTACTTCATAGTTGCCAACAGGTATTCCGTCAATCAAAATGCTGCCATTGTAAGCAGTGAAGGCACCGGTAAGTAGTCTCAAAACAGTTGATTTCCCGGCACCGGATACTCCTTTCAGGTGTACCATTTGCCCCTGGGCAATATTGAAATTTATATTTTTGAGTACAGGTATTTCATTACTGTAAGCAAAGCTGACATTGCTGAATTGTATGGCTACCCCTTCGTTTTTTGATGGTAAGGTCAAAATGCCGCTTTGTTCTTTTTCCGCTTCGGTAATAATACTCAATTTTTCCACTGATACCAGTGCTTCATATATAGAATCGAGGTTGGTAATTAATTTTTCAATAGAGCCAATGATAGCTATAATAACAATGTCAGCAGCTATAAACTGCCCGATATTTATCTGCTGGTTTACTAACAGGTAAGCCCCCACTATAAGCATGGCCGCCGTTATAATTATTTTAAAAGAAACAAGGCTCCAAAATTGTGTAAGCAATATCTTAAAATGTTTCGTACGGGAGTCCAGGTATTTACTCACCAACTCATCTGTTTTTTGGATGTGCAGTGAGGTGCCCTTTGTATATTTAAATGATTTTACAGTTCGCGCCAATTCCTGCAACCATCCAGCCACACCGTATTTAAAGCTGCTTGCAAGCATGGCTGTTTCAAGACCTTTAGGAGAAGTGACCCTGATAATAATCAATACAATAAAAAGTAATAGCAACCCAAAAGCAATAAAAAAAGGATGGTAAAAAGCCAATAATGTCAGGCCCAGTAAAACTTGTATTGTGGCAGCGGGAAGGTCTATTACTAATTTGTCAAGTCCTTTTTGCAGTGATATTGTTTCAAAGTACCGGTTTACCATTTCCGGCAAATATTCCTTATCCAGCTTTTCGATATTAAGTTTTGGCAACCGGTCTCCAAATTCCATGGAATAGCGCAGGAATAATTTTTGCTTTACTTTTTCAATGATTTGTAACTGCCTTATCTGCAATAAT
>JBDTWP010000476.1:0-4811 GCA_040006615.1 Ferruginibacter sp. | reverse complement strand
TATTTTTTTACTTACGGCGAAAAAAAAGCAGTCTCAGTTCTTTATAGCGACAATAACAACAATTTTATAGCAACTGTTGCGGCCACAGATATTGATGGGCAGGGATATCTTCAACAACTAAAAGAAATACTGTTGTTTTCACTGATCCTGGCCGCCGCACTTTCTTTCATGGCAGGCATTTTATTTGCTAAAAGCATTATTAGGCCGATTAAAAATATTACTGGCGAAGTAAATCTGATAAGTACAAACGATCTTTCCCAACGGATAAAATTAAATGATTCCAAGGATGAACTTAATCACCTGGCAGAAACATTTAATCACTTGCTTGACCGGCTACAGGATTCTTTTGCCATTCAACGCCGTTTTATTTCGAATGCTTCTCATGAGTTATCAACTCCATTAACATCCATCTCAAGCCAGGTAGAGGTTGCAATGCAAAAAAAGAGGACCCCGGAAGAATACCTGGATGTGATGCAAAGTGTTTATGAAGATATAAGAGAATTACAACAACTTACCCACAGCCTGCTGGATATTGCCAAAACAGGCACTCACGGCAGCATTGACTTAACAGAAGTCAGACTGGATGAGGTGCTGCTTAAAGTAGTATCCGAAGTACAAAAACAAAATGTGGGATTTAAAGCGACACTGAATTTTGATGTATTTCCAGACGACGAAAAACTGCTTTGCATATTTGGCAATGCCAATCTGCTTTACATAGCCTTCAAAAACATTATTGAAAACGGCTGTAAATATGCCTATAACCATCTATCCGATGTTGCGGTCATATTTGACAAAGCTCATGTTTTGGTAACGGTTACCAATAAGGGAGATGTTATTGCGGAAGCAGACATTCAAAACATCTTTCAGCCTTTCTTTCGAGCGGATTCGGTACAGGAAAAGCCAGGTTTTGGATTGGGTCTCACTTTAACAAAAACGATTCTTTCCCTTCACAAAGGCAGCATTTTAGTTGAGTCGAATCCGGAAAACGGTACAATTTTCAGTGTACAACTTCCAAATATCTCATCTTTAACATAGTTCATCAAAATGTACTGTGCTTAACTCTTTTTTATGATTTTCATTGTATTTAATTTCAAAATGACGTTTATAAATTAGGGTCGTGATTGAGGATTACCTGGGGAAGATTTGCAGGATCAGTGATGTTTGCAAAAAGGGTTTAGTTGCCAGAATTGTGGCAGCCCTATGCTCCTTAATAATTAAACTGAATTTTATCGATATCGTTACCTCGATTGTTCGGATTCAACATATCTTCAGATTCGGAAATAAATTATTTTTGGGTCTTAAATATCTTGTTTAAATTGATGACATGGGGCAACATCATCCATCGTAAGTTTTCAACTAAGAAACAATATTAGTTATGCTATTTGATTTAGGATTTTCGCTCAGAAATATTTTTCCATCTGCGATTAGATTTATAACGAATATCGAATATTGGGCTTTACCTCTCAAAGGAAGTTTAAATGATTCGATACGATTTGTAATCAGGTTTTTGAAGAAATGTAATGGAATAGCTTGCCGGTTGTTTAAGTGAACCGTTTAGATGCAATGTTATTTTGCGAATTTTCAGTTTCAATTCACTCGGATATTGGTTAATTGCATTTTTCTTGAACTCTTAGAAGAATGTGAGTATGGAATTGACGATTGATGAATATGATTATCAAACTGCAGGTTATTTTTTCAAACAAGCAAACAATTTGCCATATTCAATTGGATTTCAGAGAATAACGGGAAAGTGAAATATTTATAGCTAACTACGGGTACGTAGATCGGAATTAATAATTCACTGAAATCGCTTTTTTATTCTAAACAGGGTAAAATGAAGCCAGAAGTTGCGACAGCTCATTTTTTCAAATTGCCTCGAAATTTTCAGACGAATAAAAAATCCAGGATAAATAATAAGGAAAATGTCAATAAGCCGATTGACGAAGCAATGAACAGTGTAGACAATATAAAGAGGGCCGTGCCAATGCCATTTTTGACAACACGCGTTAATGCCCGACTTTATAACAAAAGAAAATGTGCCGGATAAAAGGATATTAATATTCTATTGAAACAAATGTAAATTGCAGTGAATTTTTATTAAATACATATATAGGAGTTAATTATCCTACTTAATTATTATTATTTATGAAAAAACTATTGATGGTAATAATTGTGTCTGTATTTGCTTATTCCTGTAGGCAAAATAGATCTTTACAAAAAACATATTTTGCGGACCCATTCTCTTATTGCAAAACGGTAAAGGAATTAAACGAGGTTGTAAAGTTTAATAATTTTACACCAATTGTTGCCTGCCGCAATTATACTTATGCCAATATAGCTGCCTATGAATGCATAGCAGCTACCTATCCAAATAAATACCAGTCATTAGCTGGTCAAATTAACGGGTTAACTACAATACCATCTCTGGATATTGCAAAACCATTGGATGTTGAATTTTCAGCGCTTTTGGCATTTTGTAAAGTAGGAGAAGCGGTTACCTTCCCGGAAGGCAGTATGAAGGATTATGTCGACAGTTTAAAGCAACAAGTAAAAAAGGAAGGAATGCCGGACGAAATGTTTAATAATTCAATTTCCTTTTCAGATAAGATATCAAATGCCATTTTGGAGTGGAGTAAAAAAGATAATTACCTCCAAAGCAGGAGCGCTGCGAAATACACAGTGATTGATACTCCAGGTCGTTGGGTACCCACACCTCCAATGTACGCAAGCGCCATAGAACCACATTGGAACCAAATAAGAACAATTGTAATGGACAGTGCATCACAATATAAACCACCAATACCTATTCCTTTTAATATGACTGATACGAATAGCCTTTATTATAAACAGGTGGTACTATCAAAGAATACTATTGACAGCCTTACTGCAGAGCAAAAGCATATTGCTTTGTTTTGGAATGACCTTCCAAATGAGCTACATGTAAGTGGTCATGTACAATTTATAACAAAGAGCTTTTCGCCACCGGGCCATTGGATGAATATAGTCGGGATCGCGTCCATGACGGCAAAGGCAGATTTTGCCAAAACGGTAGCGGCATACACACTCACATCCATTTGTATGTTTGATTCGTTTATTGAATGCTGGGATGAGAAATTCAGGAGCAATATGGTACGGCCCGAAACAGTGATTAATAAATATATTGACCCGGAATGGAGGCCTTACTTACAGTCACCACCATTCCCTGAGTATACCTGTGGACATACAACCGTTTCGGCTGCCGCAGGGGAAGCTCTAACTAAAATGTATGGGAATCATTTGCGCTTCACAGATACCAGTGAGCTTGAATTTGGTATCCCAAGCAGGTCATTTAAGTCATTCAGGGAGGCTGCATATGAAAACGTGTTGGCCAGGTTTTACGGCGGTATCCATTTTCACCCCAGTTGTCTGGTGAGTAATGAATTTGGAGTGAAAGTCGGTGATTTTATTGTGGGTAAATTGAAATTGGAAAAAATACCTAAATAAACCTGATTGCATTCCCCGGTTTACGGGTCAGTTAAAACCTGAAGCTTCATATCATATTTTATCGCAATAATTTTTTTTGCTTAGGAAGTTGTCTCGAAGATCTCATGAACTCGAGCGTAAACTCAACAACGGTCTTGTTTTCTTCCTTACATAAAATAATGCCTATCGTTGAATTTTTATTGGGGAGTTTTATCTTTCTATCATAGTAGTTGACATACATTTGCATTTGCCCAATGTCCTGATGAGTTAGGCTACCAATTCTGATGTCCACAAGAACGAAAGAACGTATTAAGCGATTATAGAAAACTAAATCAACATAGAAGTTATCGCCTTCAACCGTAAATCGCTTTTGTCGCCCTTCAAAAAGAAAGCCTTTTCCTAATTCAATCATGAAATGCTCCAGCTTTGAGATGATGGCATTTTCAAGACCAGATTCTGTGTAACTTTCATCTTCTCGAAGATCCAGGAATTCTAGGACTGTATGATCTTTTATTGCATCGGTCGGGCCTTCGATTATTTGACTTTTCTTTCCTAACTGCATAACGGCTTTTTTATTTTTACTTAAGGCGATCCGTTCATAAAGAGAAGAATTGTACTGGCGAATCAATTCTTGTAAAATGTAAATTTTACGGGCTTTTTTGTTTTTATACCTTCCCAAATCGCGCCAAAATACTTTATCCCGATTACCTTTCAACTTATCTGCCATTACATAAAATTGACACTGATTAAGCGAATCAATATATGTATCAATAGCCACCTGTTAAATCTCTTGTTAAACTAATTATAGATCCGCGTACTCCGCTGAAAATGGGATAAAGTTTCCAGTTATTCTTGTCAACCTGTTCCATGTGCCAGTAGTACTCTTCCGGATAAAAATGTTTTCGATTCCTAAGACGGCGAGTCCTGCTACTGATATCTTTTTGGATTGAAGAGTTCACTGGCAGAGAGGACTCGCCTGGGAAATCGAAAATCAAGAGACATCTCCTGGGAAATCGAAAGGATAAATATTTTCGCTTAATAAGACGGCGAGAAATATAATTGATAATTATTTTAAGGGAGAATTCAATACCAGGAAGTTACACATTTTCTCTGCTGTCACAGAGGACTTGCCGTGTTAAATTCTTAATTGAAAGCTTTATCGCTTCGTATTGCAGCGAATTCAGTAAGGAGGTTTCGATAATCATTAGATTTTATTTTGAAGAGACCCGACTGGGAAGTGATAGTAATAATAACCTGGCACAGGAAAGCCGCGCCAAAATGCCCACGCCTGCGGGATAATTGATAATTGATAATTGATAATTGATAATTATTTCAAGGGAGAGTTCAAT
>JBDTWP010000475.1:0-4836 GCA_040006615.1 Ferruginibacter sp. | reverse complement strand
TATTTTTTAAAATTGGAGGAAGAAATAACAGGTGGGGATGGCTATTTTGCCCGCACAATTGTACCCGCCGCCTGGGCAAACCGTGTTCATGACAATAACCTGACTTATTCACCAAAAGAGCTGGCAGATGAACTGGTTAAAGAACCCCGTTTTAAACCGGTAGAGGTTCGCTGGAGAAAATCCGCCGACGGTAAATGGCTTTGGAAAGGTGATGCCAGCAGCGATGAATGGTGCGGCCATATGATGGGCTATTTTTTTTACTATGAACTGGTGGCTGATGAAGACGAGAAAGAGGTGGTCCGTAAACACGTGGCTAAATTGCTTGATCACCTGATTGCTCACAATTTCAATATGACGGATATTGATGGTACGCACACCCGCTGGGCCGTATGGTCGCCGGAGTTACTTAATCACGACCCTGAATGGCAGCCGGATCGGTGGGGAAATTCAATGGAGCTACTGGCATTCTTAAAACTTGGGTGGTACATGACCCGTAATAACAAATACCAGGAACATTATTTGCGTCTGATAAAAGAAGATCATTACCTCGATAATATGGACAATGTAACCAAACAAAATCCGGCATGGTTCATCTACTACGATGTTACGATGCAATCGTATCTCTATCCTATTCTTACACATTGTGAAAAGGATCCAAAGTTGCTGAATTATTACAGGAAGCACCTCGAGCAATGGATGGACCGGCGTAAAAATGACAAGAACCCGCAGATCAATTTTCTATATTGCTATTCCACCGGCAAGCGTGCAGAATTACTGTCTTCCATCGACTTTCTGACAAATGCGCCTCTTGATCTTATTGACTGGCATTTTGATCATACAAAAAGAGCAGATATAAGGCTGGTAAATGAACCGGTTTTCGATGAAATCCAAATCAATGAATTACCTCCGGCCAGTATCAGGCAGGTGGTGCGTTGGGATAAAAACCCCTGGGCTGCAGTTGGCGGTAATCCGGATATAGAAAGGGAGCCGGTATTCTGGTTGTTGCCATACTGGATGGGGCGCTACTTAAAAATGATCCGGTAGGATGGAATCAACGACTTGCATGACAGGTATTTTGCAAAAAAAATAATAAGCTGCTTTTTATGCTGCAACTCGTTTACATGATTATATTTCAAGATTCCCGGGTATTGTTTGACGATAGAACAGTATTGAAAAACAATCCATTACCTGGCCAGCATATTACCAAATTGCAAAGTGCTGTATTTGTTTCGAAATGAATAATGAGGAATATCAAATACTTCATCCAAATGAAAAAGGGACGGCCAATTAATATACCATTGGCATTCCCTTTACCAGTCCGGATCTTCCATGTATATTGTTTTTTCAAGCCGGGATATCCTTAAAGAAAGATTCCTGATATACGCACTGGAGATCTTCCCAATAAATTACATCGGCTCTTGTATAATATATTCTTCGAAATTCCTGCTGACACGGATTATTTTGAAATAATTATTTTTTGAGTTGTACCAGTAGTATTATTTTTAAGGAAATATACACCGGCCGGTAAATTGGCAACGCTTATAGTTCCATTGTTTTCGATCAGTTTACTTGCAATTATTTTACCTGACTCATTTATAAGCAATACTTCAGCAACTCCAGTCATTCTAATGTTTACAACATCTTTTGCCGGATTTGGAAATACCACTCCAAATGGTGTATTCGCTTCAGACTGCTTGCCTATAGAGTTTATGGCGATATTACTTTTGGGCGGACATGCAGCCCCGCCTTTATAATTTAGATTTACAATCCAATAATCGTATCCTCCTCTGGAGGCTTCAGTTTTATCACCGGAAATATCAGATGATGAATAGCCCCCAATTATGTATTTATCTATTCCAATTTCCTTAACGGTACGTACATTATCATAGCCATTTCCGCCAATGGTTTTATCCCATGCAATTGTTCCGTTCCTGCTTAATTTAATAATCCAGTAATCGAATAAACCCCGGCTGTTCTCAGTTTTTTCACCAGATATAGAAGAAGAGGAATTTCCACCGATAACTAATCCTCCATCACTAGTGTTTTCAACCGTAGCTTCAAACTCATCACTACTGCCACCCATAGTTTTATCGAATTGTATCTTACCCAATTTATTAAGTTTTACTAACCAGAAATCAAATCCGCCCCTGGAGGCTGCCGTTTTCTCACCTGAAATATTTGAAGCAGATGCACCTGATAAAACAAAACCATCGTCAGGTGTTTGTACCAGTCCATTGACATAATCATTGTCGGCTCCTCCTGCAGTTTTATCCCACTGAATTTTTCTATTCTTATCAAGTTTTACCGCCCAGAAGTCATTCAAACCCCTGCTGTTCTCTGATTTGTCACCAGAAATATTTGAAGTGGAAATTCCACCAAGAAAGTATCCCCCATCACCTGTTTCTATAACCTGGTTTAAAAATTCATCCCCACTACCGCCCAGTGTTTTATCCCACAGTTTAATACCACTGCGATTTAATTTTACTATCCAGAAATCATAACCACCCTTGCTATTTTCAGATTTATCACCAGAAATATTGGAGATGGATGCTCCTCCTAGCAGGAAACCGCCATCCTTTGTTTGCTGAACGGAATTGCAAAACTCATAAGAATCTCCACCCAATGTTCTTTGCCATTCCACACTTCCAAACCTGTTAAGTTTGATTACCCAGAAATCAAATACGCCTTTGTTGTCTACTTTATCGGCGGAGCTGTTTGATAATGAATTTCCGGCAAGAATATATCCGCCATCTTTGGTTTGTTGCAGTGCAAGAATTTCATCAATATCAGTACCACCCAGTGTGCGCTGCCATTCAATGTCGCCTGCTTTATTCAATTTAACCACCCAGTAATCATCGATACCCCGGTTATTTTCTGTTTTTTCTCCCGATATATAAGAATAGGATCTTCCACCGAGTACAACACCACCATCAGTTGTGGGCCATAATCCTCCCAATTGGTCATCGCTGTTTCCACCCAATGTTTTTTGGGTCCCAACTATTGTCTGCGAAAAACCGTGGATGAATAACGCACAAAAAAGAATACATAAAATTTTCTGTTTCATTGTCAGTTTGGTTTAATTGTTATAAAATAAGTGATAATAATGATGCTGCTAAGTCAGTATTATATACAAGTTCTCTTCGTTACAGAATTGGTAATTCTTCCTTGTAACCATTAGACCATATTGCGAACCGGCAAGGATGCTGGCATACATTAAGTACCTTTTCTAATTTAATGCCGGGTGTCCTCGAAGATTATAATTACTTCCACATTGTTTACTCAATTTGGTTATGCAGGTGAGAGCAACCAGCAATAAAATATATTTTTGATTAGATATTTGGAAATGTATTTCATTGCTATTCGAAAGTATCAGATCCAGGTGTAGTTATCAATAGGCATTTGGTAGTTGCTGCATTTGAATTGGCAGAAATACGCTGGGAATTGGTAAAAGGCTGAATCAGCTTCTTATTGTTGATGGGGAATTTGAAGTATAAGGTCACAGAACCGGAGTGACAAAAAATATCAAAATAGTAATAAAAAAATAGCTTACAAATAATCAATTCAACAGATCTAATAAACTTATTTGTATATCAATTAAGCCAGGAAAATACCAGGGAAAAAATTGAAAGGAAAACCTATTATTTTTCTTTTCCTAATCAAAGATTTAAGTCTGATTTCTAAACGAAACAAAGTTTTTTATTTATCAAAAATAAAATAAAATATACTTTGATTTTACGAAACCTTGCATTAGATTTACTAGTAATAAGTTAATTAGAATATTGGTAATGAAAAGAAAATTTTGACTTAGCGCCATTCCTGCTTATTTCCGCTATATAAACTCTGAATTTAATTTAAAAGGCAAAAGCAGGTCCGGAGGCGAATTATCATAAAAATCAAAAGTTTCCAGGCACTGTTTTAATACCCGCCCAAAATCCGCAAAATAACTACCGAACCATTGTTAATTAATAAAATAATTAAATTAAGATTATGAGTACCAATTATCAACTTAAACCGGGAAAATCTAAACAACTGTATCTCCCTTTTTTATCACTGGCCATCAGCTTTTCTGCTTTCGGCCAACAGCCTGCCAATATAAGTGGTAAGGTAACCTCAGCAGAAAACCAGGAGGTCCTTATAGGAGTAACAGTAATGGTGCAGGGAAGTGCAAATGCCACTGCTACTATCGCTAAAGGTGAATATTCCATTAAAGCCAACCCGGATGATACCCTGGTGTTTAGTTATATTGGATTTAATGAAGTGCGGGTGGCAGTAGGAAACAGAAAAACAATAAATGTTACTTTACAAAGTACTGCCAGGGGATTGAATGAAGTTGTAGTTACCGCCCTTGGCATCCGCAGGGAAGAAAGATCCCTGACTTATGCAGTACAGTCAATTAAAGGCGATCAATTGAACAAGGCAAAAGAAACGAATGTTATTAATTCGCTGCAGGGCAAAGTTGCCGGTGTTACCATTACTAAAGACGCAACAGGGCCTGGAGGTGAATCGAAAGTGCTGATCCGCGGCAACAGGTCGATTACAAACAGCAATGAACCTCTTTATGTGATCGACGGCGTGCCATTGAGCGGCAGTGTCAGTATGTTAAGTTCAGATGACATCGAAAGTATGACCGTTTTAAAAGGTGCGTCGGCGGCGGCGCTTTATGGTAGCCAGGGTCAAAATGGCGCAATCCTTATTACAACCAAAAGAGGTAAAGCAGGCGAAACGATTATCAATTATACCACCGGGTTCACATTGGACAAGGCTGCCGTTCTTCCGGAACTGCAGTTTGAATACGGCCAGGGTGACGCCGGCGTTTATAACGAAAATTCAGAGCAT
>JBDTWP010000474.1:0-4844 GCA_040006615.1 Ferruginibacter sp. | reverse complement strand
CCGTGGGATTAAATTCTGTGAGGCCGTATTGATGCCATAACAACCCATATCCCCTGCTTGAATAAAGAAAGGGAATGGATATTTGTGAATTTACCTGGGTTAGTTTGCGGGTAACATTTCTAAGGTTGTAGTGCCCGTCCTGAAACTGTCCTAAACCAAACAAATACTCGCCGGCAGGCGAATCAAAACTTTGTTCTGCAACGAAACAATTTTGTCCGCCCACTGTATCGGGCTTTAATTTTCTGCTGCCGGCTTTTTCGCTTAAAAAAATCTTCCCGGTTTGATCACTATAATCGATAGCACCTGTCTGTTTATCAAATGAAACGGTAATGGCGCTGGTGCTTAGTTTCAATTTGGGGCCTGCCTCGGAAACCTTAAACTGGGGGACAGGAACTTTGTTGATTAAAACAAATTCACGTTCTTCTCTCATTCCTTTGTCCCACTGCACCCGTATTGCTTTGGGAGATAAGGGAATTAAGTTCAAAACCCCTTCCGATAACTGAATGGAAAGGCCGTCCTTTTGTAGACTGTATTTTTTGTATGTCTGAGCAAAAGCAATCGCAGGGATCAGGGCTATAACTAAAAAAAACTTTCCTTTCATGATGCTACTATATTGGTTATTTAAAAGAGGTTATTTTAATATATCCGCTTGTCTCCAACTCATCGAACAATCAATGCATCCACAGCAACACTCCCACTGCCACGATTAATAATGCTGATAGCGTGTTTGCCCGCGCCCAGGCCACTCACTTCATACACGGTTTGTTGTGCCTTACGTGCACCGTCACTCGTTGACAGATCCACTGTTTCCCGTGTTTTCCCATCAATTCTTATTTCGATCTTTCCGGCACCGGCTTCTTTGGGAGCAATAACTGAAACGGTTTTCCCGGTAAATGAACTCGTCCAGACATCACCAGGCGTATCACTGATTGTAAGGTCGTTGTTGAAATCACCTGTGCCCAAATTACTTTGACGCGACCAGCCGGGTGCAACAACGCCAGGGTCATCGTCATTAAACCAACCTTTGTTATGAGTTATCCGTAAAACGCGGGTACCGGAAGCCAGGGGCTGGTTAGCGATACCGGGCAAAACCGAAGCCGCTTTATCGGGCGTTACGGTAAGTCCCTTATCATTCTGTACAAAACTCAATGTGACACCGGCACCAAGTAATTCAACTTTGGAAACCTTGCCTATTGTAATTCCATCAGCATGTAATGCTTTAAGATTAATCACACTGTCTTTCCAATCTAAAACGATGGCATAAACATAGCCCTTATTGCGCGTATAGCGAACCTTATCTTCTCCATACACTTCAAATGGGCGCGATCCATACACTGCTTCACCATTCACTTTTAACCAGGCGCCAACGTCTTTAGCACTCCTCGCAACCTCAGGATCCAGGTCACCCCGGCCATGCTGTGTAAGATTTAGCAACATAGTTCCATTGCGACAGATATTTTCCATCAGCAATTCAATCAGTTTTTTAGCGTCCATGTACTTCATACCGCTCAAATAGTGCCACTCGGCAATACTGGTTTCGGTCTGAAAAGGATACGCCATTATTTCCGGTTCAATATGCACTTCTGAGCTCTTTACCAGCGAGCGATCAGCAAGGGGAAGCAATTGCGGGCTGTTTTGAAAACTATTCCAACGGCCACCAACCGCTTTTAGGTTGATCACCGCTTCCATTTTTTTATTATTCCATTTCAGGGATTTGTTGTAATAGTTTGCGATCAACTGAAGGGCAGGAAAACCCAATCCCATGTGCACACCCAAATCCACCTGCGAATCACCGGCATGTTCATCAAAATAAATTACATCAGGGTGATACTTATTGATGGCATCGTCCACACGCCACATAAACTGGTTAGCAAAAGGCGATTGCAAAGCATCCTCCTTGCTTGTATGAACAGGTCCATAAAGATCTACCGGGTCCAGACCTTCCCACCATTTTCCTTTGCCGTCTGCAATTGTTTGAAGCGCATCGTAGGGAACGCCCTGTTTCGGCCCGGCTTTATCACTGGTATAACGTACCGGCATAAATTGCCCCCAGGTGCGGGGAGGAGTATGATGAAAACCGATGCCGAAACGAAGGCCATGTTTACGTGCAATTTTTGCCCAGGTTCCTACAATATCTACCTTAGGCCCTACATGCACCGAGTTCCAGGGTTGATACTTAGAGTCCCAGCAATCGAAGTTATCGTGATGAACACCCATTGCCATAAAGTAGCGGGCGCCCATTTCTACAAACAGGTTCATCATTTCCTCCGGGTTCCATTTATCGATCACCCAATTATGGGCAATATCCTTGTAACCATATTCCGATGGATGACCAAAGGTTTTTACGTGAAAGGCATAAACAGGATTTCCCTCTATATACATGTTTCTTGCATACCAGTCTCCTCTCTCGGGCATAGATTGCGGATCCCAATGTGCCCATGCACCAAGCTTGGCTTCACGCCACCATCCCGGTACTGTATAGGTCCGGCTCAATCCTTTCCAGTCGGCAGTAAAAGGGCCTGCAGCCACCGGCAATGGAGGAAGGTTCCAGATATCTGGCTCCAAGCCTAAATCTCCATTTCCGATCTCTATACGATCGATATTAAGCGCCACATCATTTGTATCCAAGCTAATGGTCAGGCTTGAACGGGCCGGAATTTTAATGTCAATTATTGCATAAAGAAAAGAAGCAGTTAAGGCCCCGGATGAGTGAATATTTACTTTCACTGCCGACTGGTTATTAACAGCCACGCTTACAGTACCTACATTCACAGCGGCATACCGGATGGCTAATTTATTTGCTGCCGGCAGGTTGGTAAATATTATGGCTTGACCGGTTTTGGTTAAACCGGCCGAATAACCGTCTGAAGCGGAAGCGTCTGCTATTTTTATTGTTCCGCCGATGAATCTGGCATTTTCTGCTTCGATGATAACTTTGTCAACAGCAAAAGTTGATGTGGAAGCAGAGACAATAAAAATAAATACTGACAAAAAGATTTTTAATTTCATGATTTTATTTTCAATTATAAAAACAATTAAGATCTTTTTATTCATTTTTTTTGGGATGCACCCTTTTATTTTTATTTACATCGCAGTGCCGAAATTCAAGACAGAACTTTGTTGCGTTCTATCGTGACAATTACTTTCAGGCAATCTTATTTGTTGATGGTTCCACTTTTATTATTTATTATTTTGGCACTACCTGCACTATTACACGTTTGTATCTCGATAAAGCAGGTGTGCCTTTGTCTGTTACTTTCAAAATAAAGTGTATGGTTTCCGGCTTTTCAACATCGGGTGCTGTCAAAGACGTCCTAAATAAATTTTCTGCCAACGTAAACCGTACGGTTTGCTTGTAGGTGCCGGCTTCAGGATATTGAAACCACAGATAACTTAAATTGTCACCATCGGGGTCAATAGAACCACTTGCATCTAAATAAAAATATTCCCCCGACTTTACGGTGATTTTACCGGGATGGCTCAATGCCGGTACCGGAGGATGATTTGCTTCTTTATAAGTGTGGATCGTCCAATCCATGCGTGCCGCAAAATCGTTTTGAAAATCATCTCTCCAACGCCATACACTTACTTTATTACCGGTAAAAATAGCAGTATCACTTTTAATGGCCCTTCCGAATGGATTGTATAGAACAGGACTGTATTTATCTTCAGCGTTCGTCCAGATGGCTCTTGTTTCCGGATCAACGGGCACACCACCTGTAAAGCCATTTACATCTATATCAGAAAGTTTCGGTTGGTAGAGCTCATAGCGTCCGCCCCAACCGCCCCATTCAGGATGTTCAGGATCACTTAAGCCATTTGGAATCAGTGATAGCCATGAAGGAGTATCACCTTCCATACCATAACTCACATCAGGATATAATGCCCCCAGGGGGCCATGATTTTGTTGAATGTTATTGGCCAGCCAACTGTTACTGATCGTTTCATTATTAATACCAGGAACAAAAATATTAATACCAGTCCAGGTAGCTTTGCCATAGCCACCGGGTGTTACTATATAGAAAAGCTCCGGAAAATTAATTCTCATCCAGATGCCGCTATCGTCCTGATCAGAAATGGTATACACTCTTAGCTTTTGCAACAGCCTGCTAAATTCGGCGGTAGGTTTTGTTTTTTTCAGTTTGAATAATGCCTGTGCCAATGTATTTGGCCCTCCCCATGCACATATCCACAACGGACGGTCGTCATTCTCCTCAAGTGTTTTAATAATCCACGCGGAACCCTCAGAATCTTGTCTATCGCCTACAGCTTTCATCCCATATTCAGGTCTTCCTGATTTTACCAACTTTAATAAATTTTCTGCTGTTGGATAACCCGCTTCATTTTTATTAAGATTCGCCTGTACTTTACCATACACCTGTAAAATGCGATTAATTGACTGCGGATACACTTTTGTTTTAAGATGAACAGAGGTAGTAGCAATCAAACCTTTTATATCAATCTGGTTGGCATAAAGAAGCAATCGAATTAAAGTTTCTGTATCATCAGGCTCATTTTCTATATCCGTGAGCATGATCACCCTGTTTTTGGGCACTTGAGAGAACCCAATATTGCAGAAAAATAGAAGAATGCTAAAAACTAATACTATTCGTTTTATTAACTGTTGGAGCATAATGTGGTTTTATTTGATTTGCCAATAATTCATGTGGTATTCTTTTTTTGTACACCATCTGCAATCAATTCCATTGCCAGTACCTTTTTTTTATTCATCTTCAAAATCATTATTTATTTTGTTTTGGTACGAAGAATAGTAAATGAATAAGGTGAAAATTCCTTCTTCAAATTTCTTCCGGCAATTTGGAACTATTTCCATGGGATTCACC
>JBDTWP010000473.1:0-4877 GCA_040006615.1 Ferruginibacter sp. | reverse complement strand
TTACTGAGGCAGGATTGGGCCTTCCTATACCCCCGGATACGGGTAGCAATGGGTGAGGTGTAATAACTCTGAAAGCTGCTCCTGCCTTAAATACCGGGGAATCCAATTCATTTCGGAAAGGTACACTAACCGTCTCCGGTAAGATCGCGCTGCTGCCTTTTGGATCAACATATCTTTCCGCAGAGATCATATCTTTTGCCAGCGCCAAAAAAACAGGAGGAATATTTAATGAAAAGAAGCAAATAACAAGTTTAAATAAAAACATAATAATAAATTTAATTTTGGATACCTATATCAAACTGCAGGGTAGGAACATGCATAATTCTTTCTACGCTGTAGTGTAAGCGTTATTTCTGTCTTTCCCGGATTGCAGAAGATTTCGCAGTTTTCCATTCAAGAAATCAGCAAACGCTTAATATGATACCAAGGATAAAAATACATTTTAGAAAATTAAAAAAGGCAGCCTTTTTAAAAGCTGTCTTTTTATCATGAATTTAATGTTTTGAATCATTTGTTATGAATTGCAATCGCCGTTCTTTACACATTACCGGCAGATGACAGGGAACAACTTGTAGTAAGTAACCGGCCTTCCTGGTTATTGGATTCATATTAATAGAACTTTAGTAATCCTTCCGATGACTTAACTGGTGTATATTTGAACTAGGACCATCGCCTTTGCAACCTGGCCTTTTATTATTATCAATTTCTTTGATTATTAAAATTATCACTGCAATGGAACCGCCAATAGAACAGTTTCGTGATCAGGTGGAAACTATAATTGAATTTACCCAGTCATTATATGACAAGGCTTATAAAGGAGACAGAGCAGTCCTTGGAATTAGTGTCGAGGCATTGTTGTTCGATTTGCTGGAGGAATGGTCAACTCACAACGACACATCACAGTTATGGATAAAGGCGGAATCGGAGGATTTAGGAGGGGTTATTTTTATTCATGCCCAGGATGAAGCTACTAATGTTGATTTACAAATACTCATAAATAAAGATGGCATTTTCCTGGAGATGAATATTGTCTGTCCGGAAAAGCTGCCGACGATGCCGGATGATTTTTGGCAACAATGGCTTGAACTTAACAGCTTTGGTAAATTCGAATTGATCGAAAATGAGTCATTTGGGGACAATGATAAAAAGCGCCATCCTGAATTATTTCCTGTTGAAGGCAGCAATATATTCGCCATGATGCGCAACATAATTGCGTTTCCCCTTCTTTATGGGGAGCCAATAGCATGGTGTAACCTGTCCATTAACTGGCCCTTTGATCAGTACTCCATTAGAGAAGTATTCGAAAAGGGAAGCCTGGCTTTTGAACGACTCTGGCATTTAAATAAACGGTTGATAGCGGGGAAATAAGAATTATTACTAAGTCCGGGTAATCGGTTTACGGTGCCAGGTTAACTGTCGGATTGAGATACTTCCTATTTCATTTCTAACTTCCTTCTTTTGATCATCAAGGGTTACAAAATATTTTTTGCCCCTCTTCATGTTCATTTTTTAAAGCAATTTTTACCTGCCCAATTGCAGCCTTAACTGCTTGCGAAAAACGCTTACTTATTCCTTTGACGCCAGTTAATTTATAATACAGCATTGCGTCTTTAAGTTCAATTTTGGCAACAGGAAGAAAGTCATAGCGCTTATACTTCTTCATCTTCTTCTTCATCTAATATTTTATCAATTTCCTCCATGCTTACAAGGTCGTTAGGATTTTGTCTAAAGGATTCCAACCGCTCATCTATCATCTTTTTTTGCCATTCGGGAAGTTCTTCAAGATCGGTATACTTTTCGGTAAACTTGTTCCATTCTTCAATAGGAACAACAACAGCTGTGGTGTTCCCTTTGTTATCTTGCAAATATTGAAGGTTCATCATATACTTCATTAAAAAAGTAATACCCAACTAAAACTTGAAGCCGGCGAGGACTACAAAAATCAATTGAGCAAAAAGTTTAACTGTCACGCCACGGCTTTTATAATATTAAAATTAAGGCCTTTTTGGGATAAAACGAACTCAATTGCCATCATATGTTTGAGTTCAATCTCTCTAATGTATAGAATTAAGATACTAATGCTGTGTTAACAATAATATGGCGTATCATTTTTTTATTACACGAATTAGGAAACACGAATTGCACGAATTAATACATGTTTAATCACTAATTCGTGTAATTCGTGCATAAAATTCATGTCATTAATTTAGGTCATTTTACACTTAACATTACACTAACTGCAAAACATAATCATTATGACCACAATAAACACAAATACGTTCCGACGATATAATCAGAAAGACATCTATTCCTTTTTGATGCAGGAGAACCAAACTGTTTTCGAAATAATAATTCCGAAATCCGGCGTGGCAATTAAGAAAGATCATTTTAAAGTGCACCTGGGACCTGGTCAATTGTACTATTGCATTTGAAAAAGTGGTTTAAGGCAATTAAATATGACGGAAGGGTGTTAAGTAACCTGTGTTTTCTACCGGGAGATCTCCGGGAAGGAAATTCTTATTTACCAAATACTGTGCACTCTTAATTGCCAAAAACTGTGCACTGTCAATTACCGACTACAAAACTGGGCCTCAGCTGTTTTGTCATGGCCGGCCGAATTGATACCGCTAGTTTTACATCAAAAAATTTTGAGAACAGACGTAATCGGGCCCTTGCGTGCAGGAGCTTTTTTTAATTATACCCCTTTGCATTTAAAAAACAAGAAAAAATATTTCTTTAAATGGTAGTAATAATACTACCTTTAACATCTCGCGAAACTGAAAGAACATGCAACAAAATTTAAATTTCAAAGTAAAAGAATTTGAAATCAAGAGAATTACACTGAAAGGTAAAAAGGAATGGCTGGGAGTACATTAAGGCTGAAGGAAGTCTTTACATGTATGAGAAAAATGGCAGGGTTTACTCAATCCCTTATTACGGATCAAAAGAAATGGGTAAAGGATTGGTACAAAAAATTGTAAAAGAGATGAGACTCACATTATAGCCTCATACTCAAAAATCGTAAAAGTTATGAAGAAAGTAAAAATCGTTATTGAGAAGAGTAAAGATTTATTTAGCGCATACTCTGAAAATGTTGAAGGAGTTTATGGTGCTGGTAATACCGTGTCAGAAGCAAAAGAGTCTATTATCAAATCAATAAAACTCTTAAAAGAGTATAATAAAGAAAATGTCCCTTCGATCTTAAAAGGAGATTATTCATTGGTTTATAGATTTGATGTAGAAAGCCTTCTGAATTATTATAAGGGCATTTTCACTAATGCCGCTTTAGAACGTATAACTGGCATTAATCAAAAACAATTTCAGCATTATGCTACTGGTTTAAAAAAACCAAGACAAGCCCAAGCTAAAAAAATCGAAACTGAACTTCATAAATTAGGTAGTGAATTGATGTCTGTCGAACTATAATGTTTGATAGCTCTAAAAATTAGTACGCCCTGGGGAGTCCAGGGCTTTTTATTTGTACCTTTCAATCATCGGTTTTAAGTGGAAAGAATTTGCTCGCGTGTTACAGGATGGCATCCGGATCGGAACTTTACATTGTGAAAATGGTGACTGGTTCTTTAAATATACAGATGATTTTAAGAATCATTCTGATGAATATAATCGTATCGTGGGTTTCCCCGATTTAGACAAAATCTATCAAAGTGACAAGCTTTGGCCTTTTTTTCAAATTCGCATTCCTGGTTTAAAGCAACCGGCTGTACAGGAAATTTTGGCCAGGGAAAATATTGACAAAAGCAATGAAGTTGCACTACTAAAGCGTTTTGGTTATAAGACTATAACAAACCCTTATGAATTAGTATTGGCATAAATGATTTGTTAGTCCATGTATGTAGCGGTTGAATTATGTACCAGGATAGCGGTTGAAAATAGCACCAATTTAGCAGACAGCAAATGTAGTTGTGTATTAGTTAATAATGCCTGGATAAGGATGCCTCCTCAAACCTGACAAGAAAAGAACGACCGGAATATTCTTTGAAGTAGTTTAATAAAACGGGTGTGTGGTAGCGGTTACGTGGTTTGTAATACGCTGCTGCCGGAAGCACGGCAATTTTTAGTTGCTGCTTTGGTTTGGAAAAACCTGTTATAAGAAGGGTGAGGACCAGGTAAATTATTTGCATTGATGCTTGAATGTAGTGTATTTTTTAACAGGATGAAAAATCTTTGGATGACCATGCAAATAATTCGATGGCCGTTCTTATAAAACCAATCCCTTTTACAATGTGGCCATGTTCAATTTTTTAAGATGTACATGATTCTTGAACAGAACAATTTATTGAAGATTCATTGTTGTAACCTTACAGAACACGATATGGGTGGTCTCCGTCTCAACAGAAAACATTGCATTTTTTTTTCGTGATAAAATTTTGGTAGTGGGATTTTTAGTATTGAACCAGTTTTTACAATTGAACGGGAACAGGCCGGGGCCTGTTCCTACGAGGCCAATATACAATCAAGGATAATCGAATTTAGGACGTATGTAGGAACAGGCCGCGGCCTGTTCGCGCAATATTGATGGTAATCTCGTTTTAATTATTCATTAGGACAGGCTGCGGTCTTTTCCTACAAAGTTTCCGTCTCAACATAAAACATTGCATTTTTTTTCATGATAAAATTTTGGTAGTGGGATTTTTATTATGGAATCTTTTTTTACAATTGAACGGGATCAGGCCCCGGCCTGTTCCAACATTGACCACGATCAGTTTATTGATTCGGATATCCCTGGTTGCGTGGGGGTGGTGTGGGAACAGGACGCGGTTTGTTATGGTGAATTATTGAAATGATGAGAGTATTGGTATTTCGGGAACAGGCCCCGGCCTGTTCCTACATTGACCACGATCAGTTTATTTATTCGG
>JBDTWP010000472.1:0-4883 GCA_040006615.1 Ferruginibacter sp. | reverse complement strand
ACTCCAGGTAGGAAAAGTAATTATCGAGGACTTTTCTGCCAAAACATTTAACCGGCCACGCTGGAATGAATTGCTGCAGGATTTACATAAGCGCAAGTCAATATCGAATTTGATAATATTTACTAAATGGGACAGATTTAGCCGTAATGCGGGCGATACTTATCAGATGATTAACATGCTTCGAAAATTTGGAATTGAACCACATGCAATTGAACAACCCTTGGATTTATCCATTCCTGAAAACAAAATGATGCTGGCTATTTATCTTGCTGCACCCGAAGTAGAAAACGATCGACGGGCATTAAATGTGTTTTACGGAATGCGCAGGGCAAAAAAAGAAGGCCGCTGGGTAGCAACGGCGCCCGTAGGGTATACTAATAAAACGGATGAACATGGCCGCAAATATATTACCGCCAAAGAACCAGAAGCCGGCATTTTAAAATGGGCTTTTCAGGAACTTGCCAATGGTCATTATGCTGTCGACCAAATCAGGAAGGAGGCAAACAAACGGGGACTAAAATGCAGTCGCAGCAATTTTTGGAATGCCATTCGCAATCCTGTGTATTGTGGAAAAATACAAGTAGTGTCCTTCAAGGACGAAGAAAATATTATTGTTAAGGGACAACATGAAGGTATTATTTCTGAAGTTTTGTATAATGAAGTGCAGGATATCATTATGGGAAGAAAGCGAAAAATCAGGTCTGGTACCCAGATAACAGTTGACGAAAACATGCCTTTACGTGGTTTTTTGATCTGTCCGAAATGTAACCGAATGTTAACCGGGAGTGCTTCGAAAGGTAAGTATAATCATTACTATTATTATCATTGTATTGCTTCATGCGGATGCCGGTTTAGAACTGACAATGCAAACAGCCTTTTTATTCGGGAACTGGGAAAATACATTCCAAAACCCGAAGTGAGCAATTTGTTTGTTACGGTTTTAAAAGAGTCATATTATGAAAAAAGTAAGGGTCAGCAAAGTGAACAACGGCAGTTGCTTTCACAAATAGAAGAGTTGAATACCCGTATGAGAAATGCAAGGGAATTATTTGCTGATCAAAAAATTGACGTTGATGATTTCAGGGAACTCAAACAGCATTGTACCGGTAAGATAATATTACTCGAATCAAAACTTGCCGGTTGCTCCAATGCAGATAAGAGTATCGATGGATTATTACAAAAGGCAATTAGCAATCTTTGTTCACTAAGTATTTTGTATGAAGCAGGTACAGTTGCACAAAAAACGGCAAATAATAAGTTCGATATACCCTGAAAAACTGAGTTTTGACGGATTTCAATATCGAACTCCCCGATTGAATGAAGTCGTTCGGCTAATATACACGCTAGATAAGGGCTTTATAGAAATTAAAAACCGGAAAAACAACGAATTTTCGTGCCTTTCCGGTGAGGTGGTCCCGGCGAGAATCGAACTCACATCTAAAGTTTAGGAAACTTCTATTCTATCCATTGAACTACGGGACCGGTAAATTGATTTGCAGGGAAATAAGTCTGGTAAATCAAAAATAACTTGCGCAAGTTAATAAAAAATAGTTAGCCCTCATGGCAAGAATCTCAAGGGGTGCATTCTTTACCCCAAACAAATTCCCTGGTCTTTCGCTGATGATCCTAAAAAAGATACTGAGTCGTCCCATTTAACAAATGATGTATTTTTATACATGTTGCCTGTAAATGAAGAATATACCTTTCCTGGTAATAAAATATCCATAGATAACAGTGCAGAAAATGCAAATTATACCCGGCATCATTCAAATATTTACGGGTACGTAACCGTAAAATGTGTAGTTTTGGACAATCCGGGTATCCAGTCGATTGGATGCTATAAAAAGCAAGTGGCGATCAAAAAAAAGTATACAAATATTGATTCGTTTTAATCCCTGTTAACAACCAAATAAATACTTACCAGATGGACCATTCTTTTAATCGCCGGAAATTCATAAGAACTACCGCGGCTGCGGGATTTGGATTCGGAATAGCAGGAACTGCTGCCGGAATGGGTTTGGGCGCTAAAGGATATGCCAACCCAATGAATTGGGGGCATAACATCTTAACGAAGGGCCGCGTAGGCATGATAGGTTTGGATACTTCCCACTGTGTGGCTTTTGCAGAATTACTGAATGATGCCAAAGCCGGACCTTCTCTCGCGTCATTTCCGATCGTAGCTGCATATCCAAAGGGAAGCAGGGATATCGAATCCAGTGCCAGCAGGATTCCCGCCATTACAGAAGAAATCAAAAAATTTGGGGTGGAAATTGTTAATTCCATAGAAGAATTATTACCCAAAGTAGACGTTGTGATGCTGGAGACCAATGACGGCCGTTTGCATCTGGAGCAGGCACTACCGGTACTCAAAGCCGGAAAAAGACTTTTTATTGATAAACCCATTGCCAGTTCTTTAGCAGACGCCATGGCCATTTTTGAGGCTGCAAAGAAATATAATACACCCGTATTCTCTTCCTCTTCGCTGAGATTCAACCCCGGCCTGCAGGATATTGCAAAGGGCATAATTGCAGGAAAAGTCCAGGGAGCTGATGTTTATAGTCCTTGCAAATTAGAAAAGACGCATCCCGATTTATTTTGGTATGGCATTCATGGTGTAGAAACTTTGTATACGGTCATGGGTACAGGTTGTAAAAAAGTTGTTCGCGTTCATACAGCCGGCACAGACATAGTAGTAGGAACATGGGAAAATGATCGTATCGGAACTTACCGGGGGTTACGGGGAGAAGTGTATGATTATGGAGGAACGATCTTTGGAGATAAAAGCATTGTACCAATTCCACCCTATTCGGATTACAAAGAATTGCTGATACAAGTAATAGAATTCTTCCGAACCGGTAATGTACCGGTTAGCCAGGAAGAAACCTTGGAAATATGTGCATTCATGGAAGCGGCTGATGAGAGCAAAAAAAGAGGAGGACAGGAGGTGAGCCTGGATGAAATATTTAAGAAGGCAAAAGCAAGATGAAAAGCGAAATGTGGATCCTGTTCTTTATCCCTGTAAAAAAAAGCCTGTTTCTTTATTGCCCCATGAGGCGATACTAACGCTTATAATCAAACGACATTTAATCTGCTGAAGAATACCATGAAAGCATGGAAATCAACAGGGAATAAATCAGCAATTAATCTGAACAACGGTCAATCAAAATTATCCTGGGTACATACAAAAATACTTTTTTTACGCTGGATGACTATCAAAACCAACGTTTAAGAAAACTATAATACGATTATCATGAATAGAAGAAACTTCCTTCGCGGGGCTGGCGTAATATGCTCGCTTGGCGGAATGGACATCGGCAAACTCGCCGCCAAAACAGGTAACCCTGAGCTGAAAAAGATTGGTATCAGCCAGGCTCGTGCAGCGGTTGACAAGGAACCGCTTATCCGGCCCTTCGGGTTTAAGGGGGGGTACCTGACAGAATTATGGCAAAGCGTTGTGCAGTTACGCAGTACAAAAGGATCCTCGTCCATAGGCCTGGGAACACAAAGCGTTTTATGGTCGGATGCCGGTTTATTTACAAGCCATTCAGAAACAGATGGGAATTCACTGATGTATTCGATGACAAAGAAAGCCCTGCAAATAATCGAAGGGCAGACTTTTGTTGATCCCATTGCACTCCAGGATTCTATTCTGGATGAAGTATATCGTTTCGGACAAAAATTAACTGGTAAAAAAGACCTGCGTAAGACATTTGCATTAAATGCGCTGGTGGCAGTAGATAATGCAGTCTGGATGCTGTACGCACAGGATAATGGAATAACTGATTTTGACAAAATGATACCAGTTCCATACCGGCCGGCACTTTCAAATCATCACACCAAATTAGCATATGTTCCACTGGTGTCATATAATGTACCGATTGAAGATCTAAAAAAGATGACAAAGGAGGAAGGCTCATTTTTCATAAAGGTTAAATTGGGAATGCCCGGAACACAACAGGAGATGGCTGAAAAAGATAAAGCACATTTTACTGAAATTCATAAGGCAATAGGATCCGTGGAAACTCCTTATACGGAAAGCGGAAAATTACTTTACTATTTTGATGCGAACGGACGTTACGAGAGTAAAGAATTACTCCAACAATTTTTAGAACATGCCCGGAAGATAGGCGCATTTGATCAGATAGCGATTGTGGAAGAACCTTTTCCGGAAGAATTCGAAACAGATGTTTCGGATTTAGGAGTCAGGATTTCTGCAGATGAAAGTGCTCATACCGATCTGGATGTATTGACCCGAATTGAAATGGGGTATAAAGCGATTGCGCTAAAACCAATTGCGAAAACGATGAGCATGTCAATGAAGATTGCAAAAACAGCTTACGAACATGGCATTCCCTGCTTCTGTGCTGACCTTACCGTAAATCCCATCCTGGTAGAATGGAATAAGAATATCGCAGCCCGATTATCCCGCTTCCCCGGTTTGAAAACCGGCTTACTGGAAACCAACGGAGCCCAGAATTATAAAAACTGGGACACCCTTTGTTCTTACAATTCATCAAATGGAGCATCCTGGACAAAAATCAGCCAGGGCGTTTTTGAACTGGATAAAGAATACTACCGCCAAAGCGGTGGCATTTTCAAAAAATCTTTGCACTACCAGGAATTATTTAAATCATGATATACCTGCTACTAAAATATTGACAATTTAATTGTGCTACAATTTAAAGTGAAATTTCAGGTAAAGAGCAAAGAGCCTTTGTTTTAATATATTTGGAAAGTAATAAGCTTCTGAAATCCTAAAAGTGAATGTCCCATAGGGACAACAGGTGGGTAGAAAAAAATGATGATAGGTCAGTCTGTCCGTCGGGGCGGACAATATGTGGGTAAAAAACAAAAATGATGCGTCCGGCTGTCCCATAGGCACA
>JBDTWP010000471.1:0-4937 GCA_040006615.1 Ferruginibacter sp. | reverse complement strand
TTCGTGGCAGCGTTCATTCGTGAATTCGTGGCAGCGTTCATTCGTGAATTCGTGGCAGCGTTCATTCGTGAATTCGTGGTAGCGTTCATTTGTGAATTCGTGGCATTTAGGAAGATATGTGGTTAGGACAGAAATCATTTTTATACAGCTTCTGAAACAAAAGCCAGGTATCAAAAAAAAAATCCCCCCGCAATTTGGCGGGGGGATATTAAAATACTAATTCATTAATTATTGTTCTTCTACTATAAAGGTAATTGGCTGTCGGCGATAGGCATTTACATTACGACCGTTTTGCAGTGCCGGAGTCCATTTTGGACCACGTTTAATAATCTTTACTGCTTCTTCTTCCATACCGTAACCATGTTTACTTTCCGCCTGTACATCACTGATGCTCCCATCCTTACTAACGATAAATTTAACGATCACCTGGTAAGTACCGGAAGGCGCACCGTTATCAACCGGAGCATTCGCATTGAGGTTCTTTTGCAGGTACCTGATCCACGCCTGTTGTCCGCCCGGAAATTGTGCCTCGTTTTCTACCTTGGTAAAGATCTTATCTTCTTCATCAGCTTTCGGAGCTTCCACTATCTGGGTTCCTTTATCCTCAACGGGTGCCTGTACGATCTGGTCTTTGTTTTCACTTTCAACCGTTTTAGTACTGATTACCTGGTCTTCCTTAATCTCCTCAATTTTCTCATCCTCCTTTACTTCCTCGTCCTTTACAATTTTTGGAGGTGTAAATTTTACCTGGTTAATTTCGGGGGGCGGTGGTGCCTTAGGTGGTGGTGGTGGCGGAGGTGGTGGTGGCGCATCATTTTTTTTAACTTCTGCCATTTGAGTATCCAATACCTCTATTTCCTCTTTTGAATTTCTGTCGATCATGCTTGAAAATACAGTACCTAAAAATGCAAATAACACCAACGCTACCGTAATAATAATTGATTTCGTTAAACGTTTATTGTATGTTTTTCGTAGCTCATAGGCTCCATACAGCTTGTTCTTACCGTCGAAAATTATATCAAGGATATCTGCGCTTAAAATTTTATTTATCTCCATTGTAAAATTCTTTGAAGGTTAGATTCAAAATCTAACCAATTCCATAAATTATTTTATACCATTCGCATCTTCCGTTAATTTGACCAACTGAGATTCTGTATCACTCATTTCTACTTCAGCATAGTGTCCCGGTGGCACAGCGCTTATAGACATTTCATCCAATATATCAATGGCATTCTTAAAAGTAGCTTCTTTATCAGATTTTATTATGTACATTAAATCACCAATGGGGGTAGCCCTCTTTTTGTCCAGGATTATCTGGCGGATATCTTTAAAATTGCTACTTTTAAATTGCGCGGACGCCTCGGTGGGTGATAATTCGCCAAAATAATAATAAACCTGGTCATTTTTACCCAACAACAAAGTCATTGCTCCCGAATTCTTAACTTTCAACTGGTTGTTCGGATCATCCTTTGGTTCATTCATTGCCATGGCTGTCGGTGTGCTCATGGTGGTAGTAAATACAAAGAAAGTTATCAATAGAAACCCAAGGTCCACCATTGGTGTTAAATCAACCCTGGTACTCATTTTCTTCGACTTTTTGACGCCAGGTCCTTTTTTGTGTCCGCCGCCGGACGATGTATCCATTTCTGCCATAACGATAATTTTTTGTTTGCTTCTTATTTGAATAGCAAAATGCTGGGATTATTCCTTTTTCTCTCCCCCTGGAGGATTCAAAGCCAATTCTGAATCAGGAGGAACACCTTCAGGGTTAGTCACGATCTTGAACTTAAAAATATCATTCCTTTTAAATGCATCCTTTACAAGTTTAAAAGCAGGATATTTAGCGGCATTATCGCCCTTTACTAAAAGATTGAGATTATCCATACTTTCACCCGAATAGGAACGGACAACACTACCTATCCATGCCGCTAACTGATTATTTGCACTGTCAATTACAGGAATCCCTTCCATTTGCTTTGGTTCCATAGGTTCTGATAATTGCAACATGCTCTTAATCTTATTAAACGGCATACCAATAAATTCCATTTTCTTTAATTTGGTCAATTCCGCAGGCGACAATCCAAGGGCCTGTGTTGTATTAATATCATCCAGGATTGCATTTTTCTTTGCCCTGTCACCCAACATCAGGTAAACTTTACCTTCCTTGGTAAGCGTTACTAATATAGCATTTTCTTTAGCAATTTTTGTAGCTACCGAGGATGGAGTCATCACAGCTACCGCTTCGGGTGGTTTGGTTTTTGTTGCCAGGATAAAAAAAGACAACAGCAAAAAAGCCACATCACACATTGCGGTCATATCAACAGCCGTGCTCTTTCTGGGTAATTTAACTTTTGGCATTTTGAGAAAATTTTATAGTTCTGCTATTAGATGCAATTGATGGTGAATTCCATACAAATTATTTATACAGTGATCCAAAGCTTTGAGTTAAAGTAAAACCGGATTCATCAATGCCATAGGTAATTCCGTCAATACGGGTTGTAAATACGTTATAAAATATAATTGCCAACGCAGAGGTACCGATTCCCAGGGCTGTATTATACAAGGCCTCAGATATACCTATAGACAACTGGGTTGCAGCTGCACCCCCGCCGGAATCTTCTCCAAGGGCTGAAAACGCCTTAATCATACCTATCACCGTTCCAAGCAATCCGATCAAAGTTGATACAGATGCAAGCGTTGATAAGAATACCAGGTTCTTTTCCAGCATCGGCAGTTCGAGTGAAGTAGCTTCCTCAACTTCCTTTTGAATAGCCATCACTTTTTGGTCCGTGGCCAATTCTGTGTTACTAATCATGTCTTTGTAGCGATGTAATCCTGCTTTCATCACATTTCCGACTGATCCTTTTTGCTTGTCGCATTCAGCCAAAGCAGCATCAATGTTTTTGTTGGCGAGATGATATTGCACTTTACGAACAAAATCGGCATTACTTCCAGTACCTGTAGCTTTGGAAATAGTTAACATTCTTTCTATCACAAACGTAATAACAACTAACAGACATCCGATTAAAATAGGCACGATAATACCACCTAAATACATTCTATGCATATTACCTTTCGGGCCCTCATGAGAAGGCCAGAAAGCACCTGTACCGGGCTTAGAAAAACCTGCCGGATCTCCAAGAATAAACCTCCAGAATACGTATCCTACGATTATACAAACCAGTGGTGCAATCCATGAAATAGAATTACTGGATTTCTTTACTTGTACTGATGTAGATGGTTTTACATTTGCAGTTGATTTTGTTTCTGCCATAACGTTCAATTTTTAGTTTGTTAAAGTGAATTGCGGTTTGATTAAATGTTTCGTAGTACAATGCTAAGCAAAAAAAACTATTTCCACAATCAAAAATGAATAGATTTTTTTTTCGTGAGGCACAAGTTAATAAATTATTTGAATGAAACAACTGTACATAAAAAAAAATAAAACTTTTTTAGAAAGACCTGTACTTATTTACTAATTCTGAAGTTTTTGAAACCTGCCGGGAAAAAAGAAGTAGCTCCTACTCATACCGCAAGGCTACGATGGGATCGAGTTTTGCAGCTTTGTAGGCAGGATAAATTCCCGCTAATAAGCCAACCAAAGAACATACTAATACGCCGATTATTATCCATAGCCAGGGAATCACAAAGCCTGTCTTTAATAATACTGCAACAATGTTTCCGAACAATATTCCTGAAATAATGCCTACAAAAGCTCCCATCAGGCTTATAAGGATGGATTCCCAAAGAAACTGGGCTCTTACTTCCGAAGCCTTTCCGCCGAGTGATTTGATGAGGCCGATTTCTTTGGTACGTTCGTTGACCGCTACCAACATGATGTTCATTAAACCTATAGCGGCACCTATCAGCGTAATTAAGGCAATCGCCAATGTGGCGTATTTTAAAAATCCCAGGTTTTTCATCAAGGACTGAGCAATACTGTCACTCTTGTCTATATAGAAGTTATCATCCTCTTTCACATCTAATTTGCGAACCGGTCTAAAAGAACCTCTTGCCTCCCCAACAGCTATATCCATCATCTTTAAATCACTAACCATGATCGCAATATTGTAAGATTTGTTCTCAGATCCGTAAATACGGCGGATATTGTTATAAGTACTGATCACCACCTTATCCGCATTCATGAAAGCACTACTGCCCTTGTCCTTTAAAATACCGATGACCCGGTACTTATTATTTGATACGCTGATAATCTTGTCAAGGGCGCGTTGCGTATTATCGCCAAATAGTTTTTGGGCTATTACGTTGCCAACTATGCAAACACTTCTTCCTGTTTCCACATCGGTTTCATTAAAGTCCCTGCCATAAGATAATTCGTATCCATTCAATTGCAGATAGCTTTCATCACCTCCTAAAACCCGTATGTCGGGGTTGGTTTTCTTAGTATCCGTGTTTACGATCACCCCTCCGGGGCCGGCCAAAGCGATACCCACCGTCGCCGGAAAAGCATACCGGTCTTTAAACGCCCTTGCCTCATTAAAAGTGATTAATTTGCCTTCACTGGAATTCTTGGTAACCAGCGTTTTACGGTTTGATTTCTTCGTTCTGTCCCGGTTTGGTCCCCCTCCAAAATGTACATTGCGTTCCTTAAACCTGATGCTGAATGCATTGGCTCCCATAGTGGAAAAGCTCTTTGTAAGACTTTGATTAACCGCTTCCACAGCAGTAATAATGGCGATCAAAGCCATAATACCAAGCGCAATGATAATTACGGTAATGGCCGTACGTAACCGGTTGCTTTTAATGGTATTATAGGAAAGTGCAATGGAATCTATTGTCTTCATGAAACTATAATTCGTAATAAAGTTAGTCCTGAAAAACCACTTATTCCTAAAAAGTTTTTAACGGGTAATTTATAATTAATTAGAATTAGGTGAAACGTTCGCAATTAGTATATGAAAGCGGCCTCGAATAAA
>JBDTWP010000470.1:0-5016 GCA_040006615.1 Ferruginibacter sp. | reverse complement strand
CCCATTTCAATCATCCAGTTACGGAATTTTTCCCTGTCTTCCGCCTTTTCGATCGCTTTGATATCCACACCAATAAGTCTGACGTTGTACTTTTCCCAAACACCCAGTTCATCTGCTTCCTTACAAAGATTGAGTGCCGTTTGTCCGCCCATCGTGGGCAAAACGGCATCGATATCATTTTCTTCCAGTATTTGTTCAATGCTTTCCACTGTCAACGGCAACAGGTACACCCTGTCGGCCATCATGGGATCAGTCATTATAGTTGCGGGGTTGCTATTTATTAAAATAACTTTTACGCCTTCCTCGCGAATGCTCCTGGCTGCCTGTGTTCCCGAGTAATCAAATTCGCAGGCTTGTCCGATAATAATTGGTCCTGAACCTATAATTAATACTGATTTTATTGAATTGTCTAAAGGCATAATGTGTGCCGTTTCTATTGTGGCGTGCAAAAGTATTGAAAAAAGAGCAGCTTTGAAAAGGTCTCAATTTTATTCTTTGCATAACGCAAGTACTATTTATATCAATTAAATTTGCGAGCTTTCAATTTATAACATGGTCCTAAGAATAAATGCTGCGTTGGTATTCATATTATTATTAAATACAATTTCATTTGCGCAGGTTTTTCCCGCAAGGAACTACCCCAAAGGATATTTCACCTGGCCGGTTAACGCCAAACAAGCATTGGCTGCTAATTTTGGAGAATTAAGACCTAATCATTACCATATGGGTCTTGATTGCAGAACAGATCAAAAAGAATACAGGCCGGTAATGGCCGCTGCGGATGGTTATATCGCAAAAGTGAAAATTGAACCCATTGGTTTTGGAAGATGCATATATATAAATCATCCAAATGGATTTACTACGCTATATGCCCATCTGAATGATTTTTATCCTGAGCTGGAGAAATATATCACCGAACAACAATATCAATTGAAAAGCTGGAAAATATATTTGGAAATCCCCGCCAACTTATTCACTGTAAAAAAGGGGCAGTTCATTGCTTACAGTGGCAATACCGGTGGCTCGCAGGGGCCACACCTCCATTTCGAAATAAGGGACACTAAAACGGATAAGGTTCTAAACCCGCTTTTATTTGGATTCCCGTTGGTGGATAATATTCCCCCGGATATTCTGCGTTTAGCCGTGTACGACAGGAACATCAGTACTTATGAGCAAAGTCCTAAATTTTACCCATTAAAAAAAATAAACGGTGTATACACTCCGATCCCCCAACTGATTTTAACTAATACCGATAAAGTAAGTTTTGCCATAACAGCTTATGACAGGTATAATGGATCAACCAATAAAAACGGTATTTTCCAGGCAGTGCTTTACGAAAATGAACAAGCGGTAACAGGCTTTCAAATTGACGGTATCGGGTATGATGAAACGAGGTACCTGAATGCGCATATCGATTACAGGTTACGCAATAGCGGAGGGCCTTATGTTCAGCACCTGAGCCGGCTTCCGGGCTATCCACCAGGTGTTTACAAAGATGTAAGGGGGGATGGTGTGATCAGTATTGAAGATGATAGTGTACACCAGGTAAAAATAGAAGTGAAAGATGCGGGAGGAAACACATCGTTTTTGCGGTTTGGCTTACAAAGACGAACAGTTAATGAAACAAAAAGGCAGGATAACCCAACTTCTTTGTATCAACAAAAAGAATTTCATCCCGGATTTATCAATGTGTATGAAAATAGCAATATCAGTTTTTACCTCCCCGAAAATGCTTTGTATGATTCTATCCGGTTTACCTACCATGAAATAATTCCTTCACAGGGGTACACCATTTATCAACTGCATAATGACTATGTGCCGGTGCATTGTATGTTTACTGTTAAGATAAAAAATAACCTTGGGACCCATCCCGGCAAAATGGTGATGCACCGATCCTGGAAGAATAAGGATGAATATGCAAAAGCTGTTCCTGTAACCATGGGAATTGAGAATGACTGGTACGAATCCGGTTTCAGGGCTTTTGGTAATTTTCAATTATTGGAGGATACCATTCCCCCGGCTATTATTCCTATCGGAATCAGGGAAGGAATGAATGCGGCTAAACTAATTCGCATTGCGTTTGTAATAAAGGACAATACAAAAGAATTAGAAAATTTTACAGCCTACCTGGATGGGAAATGGATCCGCTTTAGCAATGATAAAGGCAGTACATTTATTTATAAGTTTGATGAACATTGCCCTGCAGGAGAGCATGAACTAAAGATCAGTGTGGAAGATTGTGTGGGGAACAGGGCGGAGCGGATATACCATTTTTTAAGATAAAAAGGTGAATGGTGAATGAGCAATGGGCAATGGGCAATGGGCAATTGGCAATCGGCAATTGGCAATGGGCAATCAGCAATTGGCAATTTGTAACTAATTCAGCATTCTTAAATTTGCAAGGAAAATAACAATGACAACTCTAAAAGAAGGCCAAAAAGCGCCCGCATTTAAAGGAATAGACCAAAACGGAAATCCTGTTTCTCTATCAGATTTCAAAGGAGAAAAAATTGTGCTATATTTTTACCCTGAAGATGATACACCCACCTGCACTATACAGGCATGCAACCTCAGGGATAATTTTGGCCTGTTAAAGCAACATGGATTGATCGTTTTGGGGGTTAGTCCGGATGAAGCGAAGAAACACAAAAAGTTTGAAGCTAAATATGAGCTTCCTTTTACGTTAGTAGCAGATCCGGATCATCGCATCATTGATAAATATGGGGTATGGGGTGAAAAGCAATTATATGGACGTACCTATATGGGTCTTCACAGAACCACGTTCTTAATAGATAGGAAAGGTATCATCAAAAAAATATTTTTAAAGCCAAAGAACAGGCAGCACGCGGAAGAAATAATAGAAGCAGCCTCCCCCAGCCCCTCCAAAGGAGGGGGGAAACAGGAGTAAGATCATTCAAAGCTTATACGAATAGTGAATACTGGTGCCTGACTAAAATGAAAAGTCAGTGGTTTTACCAGGGTTTTCTCAGAACCCTGCTTTGGAGGGTGGGGAGGCTAACCACTCCACTTCTCCAAATTCAAAATGTTTTTCATTAACATCTACTGTCAGCAGTTGCCCTTGCGGGGAAACGCCCCTGATAATTGTTTCAAAAACCGTGTTATCCTTTTTTAGCCAGACAGTTTGTTGCATTTTATATAAATGCCGGTTATATTCCGCGAGGATCATTTCAAATGATTTTGTTATTAGTTCATTTGTTCTTTTTAGAATTAACAGGTGCAATTCTTTTGCTAATTCGGCCGTATCAAAATTTTTACCGGTAATCTGCATCAATGAAACAGGATTGACTAATATTTCATCAAATTTTGTTTGGTTAATATTAACCCCTATCCCTGCCACGGCCCAATTCCAGTCTTTGCCTGTAAATTTATTTTCAATCAACACACCTCCTGCCTTTCTGTCACGCCAGTAAATATCATTTGGCCATTTTATGGTGGTTTCGTCTCCTGCATAATTGCTAAAAAAATCATAAGAAGCCAGTGCTACTGCCGTGGAAAGCCGGAAAGGCTGGATTATATCCAGTTGTTTCGGGTTCAAAATTACACTCAACGCGATATTTTGTCCTTCCCCGGTTAACCATACTTTTCCACGCCGACCTTTTCCTTCAGTTTGATGGCTGGAAAACCAGGCATTTCCGTGTTTCGCCATTCCTGCATGAACCATTGCCATGGCATAGTTGTTGGTACTATCTACCTGCCTTAAAATTATAAGGGAAGAATCGGTATTGGGCATAAAGCAACGATTGATAAAGAAATTGTACTTTTGTGCACAATTGCAAGCTACATGCAGTTAACGAAAAAACAATAGTTAATTGACTTTAGCTGTATTAAACACCCATGGGGTCCATGAAAAATTAAATTTAAACAGGAAAAATTTGAACAATCTCACATTGTTAGCCAGCCGGAAAAAAAGTACTTTTAAGAAGCTAACCAAGAACAGTAAGATTTTTAAGGCGATTATCAATGCCATACAAGAAAAAAAGGGCGAGCGTATTGTTAGCCTGGATCTGCGTAAAATACCTGAAGCTGTAGCTGATTTTTTCATCATTTGCGAAGCAAGTAATAACACTCAATTAAAAGCAATTGCAGACTTTGTAGAAGAGGATGTGAAATTGAAATGTGAAGAAACTGCCTACAAACATGAAGGCCGCCAGGCTCAGCAATGGATCCTGATTGATTATGTAAATGTGGTAGTTCATATAATGTTGCCTGAGCCAAGGAAATTCTACCAACTGGAAGAAATGTGGAGCGATGCACCATTAACCGAACACAACGATTAAATCAAAAACTATCAATAACCAGGTAGCAAAACATCAGTAAATATTGTAAGCAAGCAGTTATGGCAGAAGATAAGAAATCAGAAATAAACAGGAAACCAAATCCTAATAATATCCCTCCTACCGGTGACGATAATACATCGAAAAACAAAAACCGATTTAATATTTATTGGGTTTATGGCCTTGTGTTTGCAGCGATTGTGGGCTACAATCTTTTCCGGGGCGCTTCAAGTACCGGGGTGGAAACAGACCAGATCCAATTTACCGAACTGGTAAAGCATGGAGACGTTGAAAAAATTAAAACCATCCGAAACAAAAAGATTGTACGGGTATTTATCATGAAGGACAGTCTTGAAAGAAGTCAGTCTGACTTCAGGAAAATACTAGATAAGCAGTATGATAATGCGATAAAAATGCCCCCGCCGCAGTTGTATTTTAGTATTGTAGATGATAAGACCTTTGCTGCGCAAATGCAGGAATTTTACAAAATGAATCCCTCCTTACGACAAGTACCTGATCAGCCGGATGATGAGGGTGAATTATTTGGACAGATCCTCACTACCCTTCTGCCAATATTATTGATTGGTCTATTGTTCATAATGATGATGCGTAAGGTTGGCGGACCGGGTGGTGGCAGTGGTGGACCGGGTGGTATTTTCAATATTGGTAAATCAAAAGCGACGCTTTTTGATAAGGCTTCCAGGGTAAATATCAATTTTGG
>JBDTWP010000469.1:0-5028 GCA_040006615.1 Ferruginibacter sp. | reverse complement strand
CTGGAATAGGTTTTATACCCCTTCGTTCACATTCGTATTGAATAGAAATGGCTCCGATCTGAGCCATCTTCTCATTCATTAATTCTTTTCGGATTATAAGGATCTGCTGCTCCATTTCAGCCTCCGTTTTTACGGCAATATTTTTAGGAGCTTTGCTCTCATCTTTATACCAACCGGGGTCATCTTTTTTTTGTTTAAACCGGTTTATCCAGTGGTGTACCCATTTGCGGCTTTTATCATAAGAATGCGCAATCTTTGAAATTTTTTCACCCAATAAATAACGATTAACCGCCTCTTGCCTTTGTTCATACTCATTCATACTATTTTTAGATGAGTATCAACATTTTATGTCAAAGAACTGTAAAAAGTGTAACCTATGTTGTGCTACGACTAAAAGTGTAACCTATGTTATGCTATTTATCACATATGACTTAGCCAGGCCGCACTTTGAGCGCGCGATTGCGATTGCGCCTCAATACGCGGATGCCAGTGAAAATCTGGAACTCTTTCTTAAAAATCATTTCAAAGGGTATGACCTGGCCATGCAGCATTCTATAACTGCCGGTGAATTAAATCCGGATTTGAAATCAGCAGGGGAAAATAAATATTTGAGGATCGTCCATTATCTAAAATCAGTTAAGAATAAGCTGTTGGCAGCTCTTTCCGCCCGATGGAAATAGCGATAGTACCTTGTTAAAAAGGAATAAAATTGGGTAGTTTAGGTTACTAACCGGGAAAAGGAGCAAGACTTAATTATTCTCTTGAGCAATGAAGTGGGGAAGGGGAGTGAGTTCTTATACTGGTTATTTTTTCTGTGGAATTTTCCTATGTTTTTATCATCCGATTAGTACCGTAGGGCATCCCAGTACAATCGCTCCGCCATGGGCGCTCATATCCCCCATTCGCGCCGCTGGTTTGCCTCCTATTAAAACAGTTGCGGAACCCATTGCAATAACATCCGGAGGGCCTACACAAACGCACATATCACCAACTACTGCCGACGGCATTCCGCCGATCAGGACGGTAGGTACACCTGGGCCTACTACCGGGCCACCCACATGAGGCACAAGCACCGTTATCATAGGGCAAATATGCATGTCGCCTATTCTTGCTGCGGGTTGTCCCATATTATTTTTTTAATAGTTGAATATTTGAGTTTCAATAATTATATTTTGATTATAGCTTTCATTTTAAACTTGCCAAACTAATTTCTGTTTCTGATCCGTCATCTTAATTAAAGATAGTTAATAAATCTTAACTATTGTTTAAAAGCAAATTCAGTGTATTAGATGGGAAAGGATTAATTACCTGAGAAATCCGAAAGCAAATCACAATTGAAAATGTGACATTAGCTAAACATAATAATAAGTGCAATAATACCCACAGCAATAAGGAAAATAATGGGAACCAGGGTTGCTGCCAATAGTATCCGGTTCATTTTTTTCATAATTTTAAAGGCCTCCTTCTGTGATAAATTGTTTAACGATTTGCCGGGAAATCTTTTTTCCAGTTCAGCATTAAGCAATTGTACCTGCTCATTATGAGGCTGGCCTGACATAGACCATCTCTTAAATTTTCCATTGTTATCTTCATATGTAAACAACATTGTACTGAACATTTTTGAATGCATTAAATAATAGTTACGCAAACCGGAAAACAAAATAGTTCTTTTCAAAAATCCTGTTTTAACATTCATAAACATGTCATCCAAAATAACAGTGTTTACAGTGTGGGTCAGGGTAAACGAAAATTCTTTTTAGTTGCCGCTTTCTGTAGCAGTGAATTCGTTTTGATGGGTTTTACCAATGACCTTTTTTACAACCCAAAAAATGGGGAAAAGTGCAGCGCCAACAATTAAGGAATTCACAATAGCCGCCATGTTCGGAGAATATTTATTATCGCTGTCAGTAAGCATATCTTTAACATAAGGCCCAAATAATACATCTGCCTCCTCAATATAAATACCGATACCAAATGATATCATAGTATAAAATAATGCTATTAACTTCCCTCTTTGTTTGCTTTCATGCGTTTCGCGGGGTTGGTATTTTATTTCAGACATACTGGTAGGTTTTAATAATTATTTCAGGATTAACTAAGGAATAAGATTTAAAAAAACCTTCTTTAAAATTATTGTTATCAAAATTATTGTTTTTCTTTTTCTAGAAATCTAAAAAACTTGCTATTGCTATTTGCCACATTTCTGAAGAATTAAATCAAGTGCGTGTCTCTGTAACCCCCAAAGAAATTTATCATAAGTAGCATATCCGTTAATCTTAAGCAAGGACGTAGGTTGATGAAAATCAACATGAATATCTACATCAACATTAAGTTCTATGCAAACATGGAGTCCAGGTCCACCGAAGCACGCTGTTTCTCTCCAACAATCTTGACCGGAATGATAAATATGTTGAAGGGGGGAATCTTTTCCGAAATCATCACTATTGATTAAATCCTTGATCAACTCAGAGTCTTTTCCTTGTGTGTGGAGGGTAAAACCTGCGTCAACTACATTTTTCCAACAATTTTTGATTCTTTTTACTTTTGAAAAAATAAAGGGAAATCTTTTTATACGTTTTAATGTGTATACGATTGATTTTTCTATGAGGTTTTTTCCCTCAAATTCAATATTGTCCAGTGCGCCCCACAATGTTAAAGGCCATGTATCTTCATCATGAACAAAACTCTTACCCTGAAAACCCTGGTTTAAATATTGATTGGTTTTTGTATGTTCTAAAAATGAGTTATTCAGTATTTAAAGTATATCCGTGGCTATTAAAGCATATTTTGGCGGTGGTTTTTTGTAAGATCTGAATTCTCTGGTATCCAGGGTTTCATTAGATTTTTTTTTTGCTTTAATAAATCATTCAGTTAGATAAATACATTATGACCCAGCCTTAAATTTGAGTCAACCGCAGATAATACAAATTCCTTATTTTTTAGATCTGAATCTATCTTTAGTTTTGTTTCCAGGTCGAACGGCAAATAATATCCGTTTAAAAATTCGATGATTCCGGTTCCTTTCTCACCCGGCAAATATTCAGACAATTGTATTTCATTTAAAGGCCGTACGATGATTTCGACACAACTAGAATGGTTGTAAAATTTGCTCCCACAAACAAAATTCATTCCAAGCTTTAATTTGCCGGCCCCCAGTTCAAATTGATTACTTACCGTTTGCTCCAACGCTTTATTAATTTGAAAATTCACTTCAATATTAAGGACCGCTTCATAACAAAGTTTCGTTAGCCCAAGATTGCCTACTGCCCTGTGAATTGTAGGAATTAAATAAATAAAAGTTGCTTTTTGTCTTGTATCCAATATTTCGGGAAGCTGCCAGAATTTATTCATTAAGGCAGTTCCAATGGAACTGTCGAGGTATCCTTTTAAAATATTCTGTTCTTCGGTTTCAAGCTGGATTCGCTGGTGGTAAAATTCATTTTCAATGGGAAGGAAAAATTTCCTGGCCGCTTCTTTTTCTTTTCTCACCTGGTTCACCTCGTCTACCATTTCTTTGGGAGATTTCAACCCTCCTGTCTTGCTTAGTTTGGCAGCATGGCTTAACGCCTGTGGAATGGAATCATAAATACCTTCACGGTTTATTTCCACCCGTGTATATTTTTGCCCCGAATCCGTTTCTTTAATAGAAATATGCGCTATATCCCTGCTAAACCTGCGTTTAAACAAACCTATAGGACTCACAATCATATCATCAGCGATCACTCCGCGCTGGATCAAATCAGCTATTACAACTTCTGCCCTGAGGTCATAGGGAAGCTCTGAAACAACATTACTTATATGTTCTATAAAGTCTTCCAAAACAAGTCTGTTAAATATGCTGAAATTTTATTTAAATTCTTTAATAGTAACTCCCAAACGCTTTTGAAACAAAGAGCGTGAGCGATAAAATGCCATTTGTTCATTGATTGTCAAACTTTACAAATCCTTGTTTTTTTTCCTGCCTTTTTTGTTCATACTATTGAAAATAGAAATCAAGATTAATATCCCAATAAGACCCAATAATGCGCTGACTGCAATTTTACCGCCCAGTTTGTAAACAAGGTGAAACAGTGCATTCATCCTTGCTTCGCCAGTTCCTTCTTCAAAACTTTTAAGTTCAAAGTAAATGTAAATTGAAAAAACGATCATCGCAACTCCAATGAAAATTACCAAAATATTGTCCTTCAAATATTCTGATTTTGTCCTCTTGTCAGGTAACTTTTCTATTTTGCCTAAAACTTTGTAAACTTTATCTTCCTGTATTATAGGCAGGAGATATTTAGCACTCCTTTTTGTAGGGATATAGGGTTGAAGGTAGAACTTGTATCGTGAGTCGTCGGTTAACCTTAATTCATGTTGCCCATCTATTTTCTTTGCGAAATAAGAAATATCATCATTTGTAAAGTGTTTAAATTCCCTGATTACCCAATTTCCTTTTTTTTGAGGGTTATGAATTAAGCATAATGCAAACTTATCAAATGCAAGGTTATATAAAAACACATAATTTGACCAAACAGTCAGGATAAAAAAGCGCTTAGATTTGTTGTATGCGTAAACAAAGCCGTCATACTGGTTAACGTTTTCAACTGAATTATTGATAAGCTTTATCAGGACGTCATAGTTCCTGTCGGTATCCGTTTGATTAGGTTGATACATATTTCCAGGTTGTTTGTGATTATTAAGATCGGTCTGTTAAATTTCTGACAACGCCTCCAGATCTGAGGTCATAACCCGTATTGTAGTTAAGCCCGGGGATTGCTGCATTAGTTTTTTTGCCAGGTTATCGCACAGTTCTTTCCATTCATCCTTTGTAGCCTGACTGGTAATTGCGATTTTCAATATCACATCAATTGTTTGAACAAACCCGTTTTTTATTCCTTCGTCAATCATAAACCCTTTTTTTACTTTCAGGTCCTCAATTTCTTTTCCAAGTTCAAGCCGGCAGAACATGTTTATATCCTGCATCGTGACGATCCTGCCCCTGGAGATCAATGATGACCTGAATGCCCTTAGTCGTTCGGGATCATT
>JBDTWP010000468.1:0-5031 GCA_040006615.1 Ferruginibacter sp. | reverse complement strand
GTGTACTATTTTTTCCTGCTTTTCCTTTACCGGTTCCGCCAGAATATTTTTATATACAGGATGATTACCATTTACCGTTAATGTTACTTCATCTGGCATGCTGGCATAAAAAGCTCCCATACCACCCTGCATGGAAGCCATGTCCTTCATCCGGCGCATGAACTCGGGGCGGGTGGCTGTTACCGGTGGAGCTTCCGCACTTAATCCTTTAACCTCTACTGTTACATTCAATTCGGGAACCTTCATCCCAAACAATTCTTTCAATTTCTCGGCATCGTCTTTACTCAATACACTTTCATCCACTTCCTGTTTATCTATTAAATTATCAACAATATCACTGTCCACCCTTACAAACTGCACGTTCTCCCACTTCATCTCCATCTGGTTAACAAAACCATTATCAATAATTGTCTCCATTTTTACAACCACATAACTTTTTGAAAGAGCCTGTTGTATAAATGCATCCTGTTGAACCGGATCCGTGGTATAAAGAATAACCTGTTTGCCATCCTTATTCTTTTGCAAAACCTCTGTAGCCAGCTTGTATTCCTCAAAAGTGAAAAATTTACCTCCTGTATCCTGCAGTATTAAAAATTTATTTGCCTTCTCAAGGAATTTATCGTCCGTCATCATTCCGTATTTCACAAATAATCCCAGGCTCTCCCATTTTTCCTCAAACGCCACACGATCATTTTTAAAGATCTCTTCCAGCTTATCGGCAACTTTTTTGGAGATATGTGAGTTGATCTTACGAACATTCGGGTCTCCCTGTAAATAACTGCGGCTAACATTAAGCGGTATATCCGGGGAATCAAGGACACCCTGCAATAACATTAAGAATTCAGGAACAATATCCTTTACCTCATCTGTTACAAAAACCTGGTTACTGAACAATTGTATTTTGTCCTTTTGTATTTCGTATGATTGTTTGATCTTCGGGAAATACAAAATACCGGTAAGATTAAAAGGATAATCTACATTCAAATGAATCCAGAATAAAGGAGCTTCATTAAATGGATACAGTTCTTTATAAAAGTTCAGGTAATCTTCGTTGGTCAGGTCGGCCGGCTTCTTTGTCCAGGCAGGTTCAGTATTATTGATCTGCTTTCCCTCAAACAAAATGGGAACAGGTAAAAACCTGCAAAACTTATCGAGTATGCTTTTTATCCTATCCGGCTCTAAAAACTCCTGGCTTTCCTCATTCAAATGCAATATAATATCTGTGCCTCTTTCCGCCCTTTCAACATCTTCCAGCAAAAATTCCGGACTGCCATCGCACTCCCATCTTACTCCTTTGGCATCCTCTCTGTACGACCTGGTGACCACTTCTACTTTTTCACTCACCATAAAAGAAGAATAAAAGCCTAACCCGAAATGCCCGATTATGTTATTCTCATTCTGACCTTTGTATTTGTCTAAAAATTCTTCCGCGCCGCTGAATGCCACCTGGTTAAGAAATTTATCAACTTCTTCCTCGGTCATACCAATTCCCTTATCAGAAATCGTAACTGTTTTCTTCTCCTTGTCTATCTTTACTTCTATTCCCAACTCTCCAAGTTCACCCTTGGCTTCACCCAAATTAGACAACGTTTTTAATTTTTGCGTGGCATCTACCGCATTGCTAATTAGCTCTCTTACAAAAATGTCATGCTCACTGTATAAAAACTTCTTAATAATCGGGAAAATATTCTCCGTTTGGACTCTAATGTTTCCTTTTTGCATGGTATATGATTTTTTTATATCTCATTGTCAAAATCAATGCCAGCCAATGCCATGCTGACAACCTGACAATTTAATAGGACAATCGAGCAAATAATATCATACAGGAAGATCAGTAGCCCTTCCAAAACGCAGGCTGGTTCAAAGATGTTACCGGGAAGAAGAAACACCCATTATTTTGTATTTCCCGGAAACCCTATAGCTCAGGAAAGAATTTTTGCCCCCTCTTCCTCAATTAGAGATTTTATTTTTCCTTTAAATAAGGTAGCAATAAGAGGCAGCTCGATATCTGCCTGTACAGAAGTTTCGAATATCCGGATGGTGCCGGAAACAGGCTGGCCGCTCAGGGAAAATTTAAATGTACCAAGGTCCTCTTTCCAGTCCTCCTCAAGGTTTTGTACCTTATCCCCTATCCTGGATTTTACACTGTCCAACAATTTCCGAATCCTCGTACGGACATCAGCCTTTGTCAATTGATGTGGAATGCTTACTGTCATAATAATTCCCAAAGTTAAAGTATATCAATGCTTTTGACTAATTTTCGCCTACTCATCACTAATCCCTCTTCTTCACTCATCACTCAGTCACCTTTTTAACTGTTGCATGTTTTAAAATTAGAGAATCTCGCCCTGCTAATTTGATTTAAGAGCAGATTTGGATTGAATATGGTTGCAGGTCGCCCATTAAATACCCGGCCAGGCTCGTACCTTTGGCATTCCAGGCGCATTTGAAAACAGCTCAGAAAATAAAAATTAGCTGGCGCATAGAGGAATAAAGTATTACTTTGAAGACAAAATAATTTTATGAGCCATCAAAAAAAACAGGAACATCACATCCGGCCATACAAGATAGCAGCACAAAGTGCTGGATTAGTCGTTTGCATTTTTATACTCTTTTTTATGGCAGGAAAAGGTGTACCGGAAATACTCAAATTTGAAGAAAACGAATTGATCCCTTTTGTACCATTCATTATTATACCGGTTGCAGGATATATATTAACATGGTACAAAGAATTTGCAGGTGCCCTGATGATGACAGGTGGAGGAATCATTTTGCTTGCTTTCTTTATTTACAAGGGCGATGCGGCCACGGGTCTGGTGTATGGGTTGCCCTTTATGTTAGCAGGCACCATATTTCTTGTGCACATAAATAAACGTAATCAATTGAAAAGAAAACCATAAAATGGGTCTCACCATTACCGCTACAACTATTAGCAGGTATTCTCCGGGATTTTTTATTGAGCTCGTTAATCATCCCGCGGCCTTTTGCTGCAGTGGGCAGGAAGAATCTCCAGGCGAAATTTGCCAATTAGTTGCTTCATTAATTCAACATCCTTTGTAATCTTCCTTCATCCAGGATAATGATACTACCGTCTTTTATTTCAACCAGTTTTTCAGTTTTAAAATCGCTGAGTGTACGGATAAGCGACTCGGTTGCCGTACCTGCAATATTTGCAAGATCCTCCCTTGATATATGGATCGAGAATTGCTCCTGCTGAATTTTCTTATATTTTTGATGTAAAGCCAATAATGCATCGGCCACTCTTTTTCTTAAAGAATTGTAGGCCAGGGCAAGCAGTTGATCCTCCTTTTCACATACGTTTTTTGCCAGCAACTGGATAAATTTTTGCGTCACTTCCCTGTTATTGTTGATCAATGTGTCAAATTCTTCTTTGGGTATAATGGCGATATCGGTATCCTCAATTGCTACCGCGGTTTCTTTATAAACTGATTCCTCCAACAAAGCTGTATAACCCAGGAAATCACCTTCATTAAATAGACCGACTGTAAGCTCCTTGCCATCACTATGGGTTTTAAATATTTTTACTTTCCCTTTTTCAATGTAAAATAGCCTTGCCGGATGATTTCCTTCCGAATAAATCACCTGTTTCCTTTTGTAATGATTGACATTCCTTTCTTTTACAAAATCATTCAACACATTTTTACCACTAAATTCATTCAGCATTTGTTGCATACCATCCATGGATGCTTCATAGTTTTTTTTTAGTAGTTCCACTTTGGCTAAGCGGCGCGCTATTGCGGTCAGTAGTTCAATATCAGTAAATGGCTTGGTAATGTAATCATCAGCTCCCATTTCCATCCCCTTTCTAAAATCACTTCGTTCTGCCCTGGCCGTCAAAAAGATAAAAGGAATACCCTTCAGTTCAGGCTTTATATTCAGCAAGTGTAAAACACCATAACCATCCAGTACCGGCATCATCACATCACATACAATAAGATCTGGTTTTTCAAGTAAGGCTTTTTCCACCCCCCTTTTCCCATTTTCCGCAGTAGTTACCCTATAATTGGCCAACTCAAGTATTTCCGCCGTATTTTCCCTTATATCAATATTATCTTCGATCAGTAAAAGGTGTTTCATAAATATCCAATTGATTAAATAAATTTAAAAACAATATTAATATGAGTCTCATCAATAACAACCTTTAAAATGCCAGGCTAAGCTGATAGATAGAAATCAAGGCAAAGGTAAGTACATAGATAAACTTTCCCTTGAAAGATCAAACTTCACCTTCTACCTTGCATACAAGACTAAATTTTACTAATGGAATACGGCAAAATTATCTCTCTTTGATACGCAATTCAAATTCAGAATTCCTGACCTGTCGCAAAATAAACCATTGGTTTACATTATTTCCGGGAAAAACCCCAATAGGCTTTAACGTGAATAGCCTCGGGTGAAACCCGGGGCAAACGAATGCCATAATTCGATACAACCCGTAATAGGGTTGAATTTTATGGAGTTAACATATTTAATCCGTAAAGGGTTGGCATCAATGCAATTTGGATCTATTTCAATAGGTGTCACACACGACTATTCAACTACAAACCTTCAACCTTCAAAAATACCGCCATATTCCGGCACGATAGCCCTTACGGTTTGGAAGCATTTCTTGTAAATAAAAGTGAAACTGAATTAATACAATACCTCAGCCCTGTAGGTTTCGGGCCATCATTAAATACATGTCCCAAATGCGCCCCGCAACGGCTACAGGTCACTTTTGTCCGATCCATATTGAAGCTATTGTCATTTTCGTCCAAAACACTTCTTTTACTGATCGGTTGCCAGAAACTTGGCCACCCGGTACCACTCTCAAATTTTGTATCGGCACTAAAAAGCTCCTGGTCACAACAAACACATTTGTAAACCCCCTTTTCATGATTATCCCAATACCTACCCGAGTACGCCCGCTCGGTACCCTCCTTCCGGGTTACATGGTAAGCTTCAGGACTCAGTTGCTTCTTCCATTCGGCATCTGGCTTTGTTACCGGAAAATGATGCGATTGAGAAAAC
>JBDTWP010000467.1:0-5034 GCA_040006615.1 Ferruginibacter sp. | reverse complement strand
ACTACGTGCACCCTGATCCATTGGAAGGCCGTTAATAACAATTAAAGGGGAGTTGGTCTGACCATTAAAACCCGATTGCCCACGCAAACGAATCCGGTTACTTGCACCCGCGCCTGCCGTTGGCGGAGCAATATCCAAACCAGCTATCTTACCTTCTAAAGAGGTCATCACATTGGTTGTGCGGTTCTGGGTAATTTCATCAACTATTACAGTTGACGCCGCGTAACCTAATTTTCTTGATTGACGCCTGATACCCAAAGCAGTTACAATAACTTCGTCCATTGCCTTATCCTGCGCAGTTAAAGTAATATTAATTGAATTACGTCCCCCTACAGCTTCTGATTTGGTCTCGAAGCCTGTACTACTAAAAATAATAACTGAATTATTATTTGTGAGCACCAATGAATAGTTTCCGGATGGATCGGTCACCGTACCGTTTTTACTGCCCCGTTGAATAACACTTACACCTGGCAATGATTTTCCGGCGGCATCAATAACCTTTCCCTTAATAGTAGTTTGTGCAAAAACAGAAGTTAAACACAGCAACATCATAATTGGTGTTGCAATCAGCGCCTTTAACCTAAATTCTAAATTTTTTCGTTTCATATCATTTTTAGTTTTGGTAATAATTACCCGGCCTAAAACAAGCAACCAGGATCAATTAATAAAATGGGGTTTAAACCAGCGATGTCAATCTTAGCGATTTGAAGAGGTATACATACGCAATCGATTTTTTGGTGAAGAATGAGCACACAATCGCAGAAGCAAAAGAGTTATTCTGTCTAACACAAAAAAAATGACCACCCGAAAATAAATCTCTGAGGTAGCAATTTTGTAAATGCCGGCTCCTAATGTAAATTACATTTCAATCTTACAAATACTATTCAACGGGTGCATCCCAAATTGTCGCTCCTGATTTCGGTCGGTGGGGACACCGACCGAGGCTGGGCCGGGGTTTGTGTCCACGAAAACCACCTGTTACCGCGACAAATTTGAGATGCACCCTATTCAACTTTTCTGTGATTTTAAAAATACCCAAAACTGTCTATGCATAATTTTACTCCTAAATTAAACTGTAGAATCCAATAAAACTACCTGAATAAAACTGCGGTGATATTTGAACAAACTGCTATAGATAGAAATGAACATCCTGCTGTAGTTGCTGCTGGTAGCGGGGCCCGACGAAGCCTTATTTGTTTTAGCGGATGCCGTTTATCTGTTCGATATATTCTAATGCGTGTTTGCTTAACAACTCATGGCCTCCCTCAAATATAGTAAGCATAATATTTTTAGTTGCCTTCTGATAACAGATCGCTCTATCACCTATTTTTTTATTGCTATTTGAGGAAGGAAAAGTTTGTGTTTCAAGCATAAATTTCAAATCTTCATTCTTTACATATTTAGAAGTGTCTGTTTCTTTGAAGTCAGACAAAAGCTTGTTATAAAAATTGACTGATTGTGAAATGGGAACAGGACCTGTATATCCATCATGAATCCCGGCAAAAATTTGCATGGTACTTTTCTTCCTTTTTTTAAGAGGAGTTGTCCAAAACAGGGGGGATCGTTCCTTTGCCTTTAGGGTATCAAATACCGGTGATGACCCTATACACCCAATGATTTGAGATGCATACTGGTTTTTTCTTTCTCTTGATTGTCCATACCATGCAACTATATCTGAAATAGGCACCCATGCTGAGAAAGAGCGAATATTGTGCCTGGATTTTATATACATCGCAAATGTTGCATAGCCGCCACCGCTGTATCCAATTACAAAAATTCGTTTTTTGTCCACATTCATATTTTTTAAAGCCCAGTCAATTGATTCGTCAATATCAGAAATCACAAATTCACTGCAACAAGCCTTCGGGTGGTTATTAACTCCTCTGAAATCAGGAAATATGTAGTTGTAGTTTTTTGCGTTCGCTTCAATATCCAGGTCAATTGTTTTCAAAGAATCCGCAGTGAAGCTCCAGGAATGTAGTTGAACAATTAATGGTTCAGGCTTATTGTTAATTGATTTGTTATAATAAAACACCTGAGTTGTACTATCCATTGATGACTTGATACTATCTTTTTTCAAAAAGTTATTTCGTTGAGTATTGTCTGTTGTTTGCCCATTTGTAAACAAACTTATCAGGTAAAAAATAAAAAGCAATATTTGTTTCATGATATTTTTATATTAAGATTTAAACTTTTCAAGTCGGATTGTTTATGGTAGTGACTTTAAGTTCGGTTGCCGCTAACGTTTGCGCATTGCCGTTATTAGGGAATTCATAACTGGTCGCAATAAAGCAGGTTAGAGACAGGGCTAAATAAATTGCTCCGGATCCAGGGATGGAAAAGGAATATCCGGCATTGAATTAATTGATTACTGATATGGCCGGTGCCGGGTTCTCTAAAAACCCTGTAAGTCATGAATCATGATTACCTGAATTATCGCAAGTTTTACTGCCACTCCCGGATATATAAAGACTTTACGTCAACTTCAGTTTGGTTATGATAGTGACAAAGCTGAAAACCGATATGCCCTTCAGTAAAACCTTTATCGTGAATTATATCAATTGTTTTTACACCATTTAGCCAGGCCTGTATATGATGCCCTTTGGCAATAATATAGTAGTGATTCCAATCGTTTTGCTTTACCAGTTTTTGTGCAAGCGTATCAGGAAATTTTTGCACCATTTCTGCCCGGCGTTCTTCCCAGAGTGATCCCCAATAACCTTTACCCATATCAACCTGGTAACCTGGTGCATTATCGAAATTGGTAGGATTTATGCGGATGCATACCCCCGAATTTGCATTTTCATCTCCCACCATCCTGATCATTACATTTAATTCAAAATCTTTGTAGGTCTTTTTTGTATAACTGTAGTGATGTTCTTTTTCCTTTCCCAATGAGCCATGAAAACCCGTATCTGTAAACCGCCAAAAATTACTTTCGAAATTCCAGTCCGCATCTGATTTCAACAGGTTTATCCAGTTCTTTCCCCTTGGTTTATTGTTAAACATTTTCCCCTCCTTTGGCATGGTTTGGAGTAAATCATTATCAACCTGTGCCCGGGATGTAAAACAGGTGAGCAAGAGAAACAATAGCATGGAAGTTACCCGGAAGTTTACTTTGAGATTTAACCTGCCCGCAATCTTTTTCATTTTTAATTATTATAGGTGTATAAGAAACCGGTTTGTTATAAATCGTATTTTATTTCGCCCATTCTTTTCCTTCAGGTGTTCGCCTCCACTCAAAATAAGCATCCAGCACTTTTAGAGAGGCTGCGCCTGGTACAGGCCCAATATGTGGTGTTTTACCAAAGTACATTACTGATGGTTTGTCATTACTAAATGCCGGCCATGCAGGAACACGATTGCTGTTTGGATGACCGTACTTTGCAAAGTTTGTCCAATAGGTACTCATGGCATCAGCAATTGATATATCAGTGCTGTTGATTTCAGGATTAGCTGTATCGAGATGTTGAAAAACATAGGCTACCTCCTGCCCATGAGTCGCGCCATATCCAAAGCGTTTTGAGCTGTCCGGGTAATCGGGGTGCTGATCAAAATAATAATAATAAACGTTCGACCTGCCGGTTTTTGCCTGTAACATTGCCCAGCTCCAGGTATGCCAGCCAAACGCAGCATCACGGGCAAGATCCCGTGCCGTTTTTGGAACGGTGCCGGTACCTGCGGGATAAGCTTTAATAAGGTCATCCGCAAACTTGCCATAACGTTTCTGCACTCCTGCTATATAGGCTTCCGGTGTTTTGAATGGGGAGAAACTAGCACCTTCGTCTGAATTATATCCTATAAGTACAGGCACATCATTATATTTTTTCATTTCGTACAGGCCATACTGGTCATCGGGAATTACATATCCGTCAACGATTGGCCAACCGCCCGCCATTCCAAAACCGGAAGGCACTTTGTCGGCAGGAATTTTACGAAGCTCATCAATAGATAAAACACCTGCCTTTTGAACAAAGGCCTTCCCTTCGGCTTCTGCCTGTTGAAGCGTTTTCATATTTTCGCCCGGAAACGTGGTAGGGCGTGTTGGCCCGAATGAACCGCCGCTTTCTGAAATAGCGCCCTGGAACAATCCTTTAGCCAGCGGCGAAGCGCATAACATACTAACGGCAATGCCTCCGGCAGACTCACCAAAAATAGTAACCTTATTGGGGTCGCCGCCAAATGCTGCAATATTTTTCTTTATCCAGTCAAGCCCGGCAATCATATCGAGCAATCCATAATTTCCCGATACATGATTTGGACTTTCCTTACTTAATTCAGGATGCGCTAAAAAACCAAGCTGCCCAACACGGTAGGCAATGCTAATTAAGATTACGCCTTTCTTCGCCAGGTTTTCGCCATTGTACATTGGGTCAGAAGTGTATCCCACAGCAAACCCGCCGCCATAAATCCACACCAGCACCGGCACTTTTTCGTTGGTAGACTTAGCTGGTGACCAAACATTCAGGTAGAGACAGTCTTCACTTTTTCCCGACGGAGGATTAATTCCCTGCATGGCTCCCGGAGCAAACTTATCCGCCATGCGTATGCCCTTCCATTTAGCAGCAGGCTGTGGCGCCTTCCACCTGAGATCGCCAACAGGGGGAGCGGCAAACGGAATTCCTTTATAAACGGTCAGGCCATTTTCATAGATACCCTGCAACAGGCCATCGGCCACTTTTACGGGAGCAGGTTTTTGTGCCATCAAAAACGTTGATGCTATAACAGTGAAGAATATACCCAATGCAATTATTTTTTTCATACAGTTGTTTATTTTATTAAATCGATTTAAACAGGTAATGCTATTTGTAACTTCAAAAAATAGTTGTTTTAAAAGCAAATCAGGTAACCCTTGTTTATTTTAAAAGTTAGGATTATCAGGCCATGCATATCTTACATCTATGGGAGCAGGCACTTATCGCTCTCTGCTATCTGCAGTTTTTTTGCAATGAACATTCGGGTTTCTGAAACTTTGATTTTATTTCTACTTTGACAAGTCAAACCTTTGTGTTTTTTTGTTGACCAGCAGAAGTT
>JBDTWP010000466.1:0-5037 GCA_040006615.1 Ferruginibacter sp. | reverse complement strand
ATGCAATAGGCAAGATGCAATAGGCAAGATGCAATAGGCAAGATGCAATAGGCAATGGGCAAGATGCAAGACGCAATAGGCAATAGGCGAGATGCAATAGGCAATAGGCAATCGGCAATCGGCAATATGACAAGAAGGGGCGGCCACCAACATTATGTCTTATAGCCGAAAGTCCCCGAAATTAAAGGAGCTTACAATAAAGCAAAAAGGCCCCGAACAATTGGAGTCTGGGGCTTTTGGCTATGGGCTGTTCAGCGACACCCTTGGGCTTTCGTCCTGATTTAAGTTGACATGAAAATATTCAAACTTAAATTGGGCAATCATTACAAAGAAAACCCACCTTGCCGAATCCCGGAATGGGTTTACCAAAAACTAAAATTTTTGTAATACTTAGACATCAACCATTTACTATGATTAAGATTCTCATCCCGCTGTTTCTACTTAGTTATTTTCCGCAAACTGGTTATTCACAGCAAAAAAACTTTCGCCCTGATTCTCTCATTATTCCTGAAGCCAGTTGCGTGTCTGTTGATGAACTCTCATCCTATATCAAACAAAATTTTGTGACAGACACAGCCCAAATAAGAGCTATTTACACATGGATCGCAAACAATATCAGCTATGATGTGGCTCGCATGCAGGACGCAAAAAACAATCCCCAAAGTCAACCGCAAGTTGTAGCAGATGTACTCAAAATGCGTAGAGCAGTATGCCAGGGTTACTCCGATTTATTTACTGCTCTATGCAAGAATGTTGGAATAAATGCCTTAGTGGTGACAGGATATGTAAAAACTGCCGGAAAAGTAATGCCTATGTCACATTCATGGGTTGCTGCTGAACTGGGCGGGGAATGGTTCCTGTTCGATCCGACCTGGGGCGCTGGTTACGTGAATGATAATCATTTTGTAAAACGATTCAATAATACATTTTATAAACAATATCCAAAAGATCTCATCTCTGACCATATGCCATTTGACCCACTTTATCAATTCCTTTCTTATCCCAAAAGCAATATAGAATTTATTGATGGCACTCCATCAAACAATAAGTTATTTTTTAATTATAAAGATAGCTTGAATCAGCACAATCAGCTTTCTTCATTCGGGCAAATGACCGCAGAATTAAGGCGTATAGAAGGTGCTGGAATCCAAAACGATTTATTACAGGAACGAAAGCAGTATCTGAAAAAAGGGCTGCAATCTTATACTTCCAAAAATGCATTTGATGAGTCAAACCTAACCTTTTCCAAAGCAATAACGCTGTTAAACGAATATTTTGGACAAAAAAATAAACAGTTTAGCACAACAGGAGACAACGACCTCCTTCAAATTTTGGATAGTATGAAATATTATGTAAAGCTTTCACGGGCACTGATATCGCAAGCAGTAACTCAAAATGATGAACAACAAAGGGCAAAAACAAACAACCTAGCTAATATTGATCTTTATTGGAAACAATTGAACCAGGAGGAACTGTTTATACAAAAATATATTGCCACAGATAAGACTTCACGAAGAGAATTGTTCAAAAAAATGTAAGGGGCGAACGCCAAATGACAAAGTATCTTCTAGAGGAGCAATTTCCTAATAAATAGTAAATACTTTCTATATTTTCCTGCCAATTGAAATAGTAAGTTGACCGGCTAATGAATATGCTAACTTTAAATTAAGATGCCCGGTGCCGGATTATATTATTGGGTTATCTATTTTCATCCAACAAATACATCCTTATCTTTAGTGCCATTGTAAGCAAATGAAAAAGCTGCTATTGATCTTGTTATCTATTTGTCCGTTGCAAAAATCTACATCACAATCTCCCTATCATCAATACCCGGTCTATAACGATACCGGTCTTGGACTTTTCTATACAAAAACAGGTTCCGATTTTCGTATATGGAGCCCGACTGCCGAAGAAGCCCAAATATTATTGTACAAAGGAGGAGCGGGGGGCGCTCCTTTTCAAACTACTAATCTCCAAAAAGGGGAGAAGGGGACCTGGTATATTCAGTTAGCCGGCGACTGGAAAAACACATATTATACTTTCCGGGTAAGGATCAATAGAACATGGAGTAATGAAGTAACTGATCCTTATGCAAGGGTTGTGGGTGTAAATGGAAGGAGGGCCATGGTAATTGACCTGGATGAAACGAATCCTCCGGGTTGGGAAAATGATAAGAGCCCCGGATTTTCAAAAGATAATAAGGCAACAGATGCGATCATTTATGAATTGCATATAAGGGATGCCGGTAGTCACCCTAATTCCGGCATTATGCAAAAGGGAAAATTTGCAGGGCTAAGTGAAAAAGGAACTACCAGCAAAGAAGGCCTGGCAACCGGCCTTGACCATTTAAAGGAATTAGGCGTTACCCATGTTCACCTCCTGCCTTTTTATGATTATAATTCTGTTGATGAAACCATGCCCGGAACACCACAATATAACTGGGGATATGATCCGCTTAATTACAATGTTCCTGAAGGATCTTACAGCAGTGATCCCTATGATGGGATTACCCGGATAAAGGAACTCAAACAAATGATCGCGACGCTTCATAAAAACGGTTTGCGTATTGTCATGGATGTTGCGTACAATCATACCGCCCTTTCCGAAAAATCCAGCTTTAACCAGTTAGTGCCGGGTTATTATTACCGTCATAAAAAAGATGGCAGTTTTTCAAATGCTACCGCCTGCGGAAATGAGACTGCCAGCGAAATGCCGATGATGCGAAAGTTTATGCTTGAAAGTGTTTTGTACTGGGCAAGGGAATATCATATAGATGGTTTTCGTTTTGACCTGATGGGTGTCCATGATATAGAGACCATGAATATAATTTCAGCGGCACTTCATTCCATAAAACCGGGCATTTTATTATATGGTGAAGGATGGACAGCTGGAACTTCAACGTTGCCCGATTCGCTGCTCGCCATCAAAAAAAATGCCTCAAAACTGGAAGGAATTGCAGTATTCAGTGATGATATCCGGGATGGCATAAAGGGAAGTGTATTTGATCTGAAAGAAAAGGGATTTGTGTCTGGCAATGTTGATTTAACAGAATCGGTAAAATTTGGAATCGTTGCTTCATGCAAACATCCCCAGGTGGATTATAACAAGATCAACTACTCCAAAAGAGCCTATGCCGCGTCCCCGGGGAATGTGGTCACTTATTGCGATTGCCATGATAATAATACCCTCTGGGATAAACTTGCATTGTCAAATCCCGGTACAAGGGCTGCAGATAGAAAAATGATGCACCAGCTGGCATTAACTATTGTACTTACCTCACAGGGTATTCCTTTTTTACAAGCCGGAACTGAATTTATGCGATCTAAGAAAGGGGTTGAGAATTCGTACAACAGCGATGACAGTATCAATGCGATAGACTGGAGCTTAAAATCAGAACATATAGATTTGGTGAGGTATACAGAGAGGCTTATCCGTATGCGAAAAGATCATCCTTCCTTCAGGATGACGACTGCATGGCAGATCAGCCACTATTTACACTTTGATGAGCATGTTCCTTCTGGCACCATCGCATATACGATCAACGGTTCAGCTATGAATGATAGATGGAAAACAATTTGGATTGCCTTTAATGGAACGGGAATACGAATAACTTTGAAATTACCGTCCGGGAATTGGAAAAATGCAATGGAAGAGCCTTCAAAGAATAGTGCTCATGAGGGATTGATTACGCTGGAAAAATACAGCGCGGCTATTTTGTACAGGGATTAACAGAGGAAGTTAATTGATAATTGATAATTGATAATTTGATACCGTATACCATAATACATTAACCATATTTCACCATTGACCACTCACCATTCCCGGATCAATACTTAATCATAACCGTTTTGCCATTTTTCGCGGATTCCTTTGCAGCTTCCAGGATGCGTACTACCATTACGTTATTCTCTAAAGAATACAGCCCGTTCTTTGGTATCCTGAACTTGCCTCTTACCAGATCTGTAAAATAGGAAAACGGATCTTCGTATACCGGGATATCATTTGAAGTGACAAATAAGTTTTGCTCGGTTTTAGATTGCCTGTTTCGAAGCCGCATCGCTGATCTGTTAGCCGCGATAATATAGCCGCTATCTCCATATACTTCTATGTCCTTCCTGCCAAAGGGCCAGTTCCAGGAGGCCTGGATAATACATTGCGCTGTTGGATAGGAAACGATAATAGTAGCTTCATCATCCACCTTTGAATAAACAGCGGGTTTAAAATTCCTTAGGACAGCTGTAACCGAAACAGGTTTTTCATCGCCCATCAGGCATGTCATCAGGTTGGCCCCGTAACAACCAAAATCCACTACCGCTCCGCCCCCGTTTTGTATTGGATCCGTGAGCCAGTCAAGGAATTCTTTCCCTACGCCAATTTCTTTCGGGCCCTCATGTCCGTCGTGAATAACCACTTTTCTTGTATGCCCGATAAAATTGCTGTCGTTTATTAATTGAAAGGTTTTGGCGGTGGATGGATACCAGGATGTCTCATAATCGGTGAGTAAATAAATATTGTATTTCTTTGCCAACTGCTCCATCTTTATTACATGAGGCAGGTTGGCCGCCAGCGGTTTTTCAACCATCACATGAACGCCTCGCGGGGCGCAGGCTTCCACTGCCGCCAAATGATCAAAGATGGAACCATAGGCGGCCAGTGCTTCCGGCTTTACCGCGTCCAGCATTTTATTAAGGTCCCTGTAAAACAATTGCTGGTTAAGATGATATTTTTTCGCATAGCGTTCTGCCAGTTCCTGGTCCGGTTCGTAAATACCTACCACCGTAATATCTGTTTTACCCTTTCTTTCAAAAATAAAAGGAGCATGCCCATGTCTCAATCCGGCCACCGCCAGTCGAAGTGGCGTGCCTTCATTGTTTTGTGCCCGGGCAACACACTGGCAGAATATACTTAGAAATAAGATAATGAATAGCCGGGAAAAAGACCGCAGGTATATTTTCATGTTGCAATTTTATTTAATGGTTTTTTTTATAGCATTAGGTATAACATTGGCAAACCTAAGCTGATAATAGGTTAGGCTTC
>JBDTWP010000465.1:0-5062 GCA_040006615.1 Ferruginibacter sp. | reverse complement strand
CTCCAGCTTTAGCTGGAGGAACAAATTTATTCTTTTTTGGCTTTAGCCAAACCAACCAGTAAAATGCTTAAATCCAATTCGCCTAAAGCCGTACTTTACTGCATTTTTCATAATCCACAGGCTAAAGCCCGTGGCAATTCAATTCCGACCGGGCCCCGTCCAACTCAGGTTCGAGTGAATCGTGGCTTCAATTCCCGCAGCCAGCGTAGATCCCGACATTGCAGAGATAAATCCCCGCCTGCTAAAATTCCTTGGATTTGCCATGAGATTTTTTATCTGGTTAATTACTTGTTCTTTAATAAAATTTGCCTCCGTAGGGTGCATCTTAAATTCATCCTGCTCAGTGGGTGCAGCAAAGTAGTATACACCGCATTGGCTGGAAGTGGTTTCATAAATTGCCTCCAGCTTTAGCTGGAGGAACAAATTTATTCTTTTTTGGCTTTAGCCAAACCAATCTTGAAAATGCTTAATTTAAATTCAGCTAAAGTCGTCGTTTATCGCATTTTACATTTTCCACAGGCTAAAGCCTGTGGCAATTAATTACCCGACCAACCCAGGTACTAGTGAGAGATGCCAGAAAGTATTGTTGCAGAAAAGCCTAAATACTTTTCATTGGTCTTCAATAGATTATGGATGGTGTATATATAATTGTCGCGGCAACAGGTGGTTTGTGGGGACACAAACCACGGCCCGGCCTCGGTCGCGCCCCACCGACCGAAATCAGGAGCGACAATTTGGGATGCACCCCCTCTGTATCCAATCAACTCCCAAAAATAATTTAATCTTACACCTCATTTTGAGCTACTGTTTCTAGTGTCGTGTCAACAATAAGTTGGCGTATTATTTGTTAGAAAATATGAATAACGACTTACACGAATTAATACAATGCTATATTCGTGTAATTACTGTCTAAAATTGGTGCAATCACTTTGAGTCATTTCATACCTGACATAACACCGGCAACTTTATGACACTCAACAACCACCTTCTAAGAAGGTGGGTTGAATGCATCGGGCATAGCCCTCTTTAAGACTCTGTTGGTGGTGAGAATAAGTCGAAATTCCGGGTGTGCCCCTCTTCCTTCTTATCCTCACCTTCTTGATATATGACGTATCGCCTTATTATATCTTCATCTACACCAACTGTGTTGACAAAGTAACCTCTTGACCAAAAATGGTTTCCCCAATAAGGCTTTTGCTTTAATTTAGGATAACTTTTAAATAGTTTTATTGCAAGCTTTCCTTTTAGGGTTCCCATCAAATCTGATATTGAAACCTTTGGAGGAACAGAACATATAACATGGACATGGTCTATTTGAACATTCAACTCTAAAATCTCAACTCCTTTCCATTCGCAAAGCATCCTAATATCATTTTCGACTAAGACCTTAACTTCGCCAAACAACACCCTGAAACGATACTTGGGTGTCCATACTAAATGGTAGTCACATTTATATACAACGTGTGATAGCTTCTTATACTTGCTACTTGCCATATCATAAAGTTATGGCATAGCCATCAGAACATTACCACCGCCAAAGGCGGTGGTTTTTTAAGGACAAATAAAAAAATCAGGCTAATTGGATAAAACCGAAATGTTTAAAAGATTGCCGTTTCACCGGTTACTTTCATTATTTCAAATGATCTGGAAGGGAAGAATTAAAAAACTACGGAAACGACAGGTCCGCAACCCTTTCTAAGCCGGGATCCTCAATTTTCGAAAAAGATCTTAAGTATCTGAATATCTCTGCTAGGTAATGCTCAAACCGGAATGGTGTTTTGCAAATATACTTTGTTAACTAAACTAATGGCCCTAATTCTTTAGTTATTTTTCATTTAAGTGATATCCCTGTAAAACTATTATAATTAGCCTGCATATTTTAAAGGATTGAGCCATGAAAGAATTAATAGTTGTGTCAAATTTACCATAAAAAAATTACCGGATAATTTGAAAATACTTCTTTGAATTACCATAAAAAATCGTATCTTGAAATGAGTAAAATATTGGAATAAATGGTATCAGGATATATATATTTCTCGGCGGATTATTATAATTCAGGGCGCAATTTTTATATTGAAAGTCCGTACAAAGTCCGTACTAACCCCGTGTTTCCTCCGTGCCTTATCCATAGTTCCTTAATACTTCTCTAATAGTTGCTCCCTGGTTCCCTGTATCCTCCCTGTATGTTTATCCCTTTAAGAGTGTTTATTCAACCTCAAATATATAATTGCCCGACCCTACTTTGAGTATTACAGCGCCCTCTCGGTTTTCTATAAATGCTATACTCTTTTTATTTTTAATTGAAATCCCCCTTTCTTTTATTGAAGATGAAGCATTCGCAGGTAAATAGACCATTGCATCGGAATTTACCGGTATGTTTAGTTTCAACAAAAATTTATCCCCCCTTTTTTCCCAATCGCTTATTATTAATCCATATGGAGATTGGAAACTTCCTTTGGCTGATACGATATCTCCCACCGGTTGCGGACGGATCCTTATATGATTAAAACCTATTGAATTCTTCTCCTGCCCGATTCCCGCCAGGCCACTGTAAAACCATTCCATGATGTGCCCCAGCATTAAATGGTTATTGGAAACCTCGTCCAGCGCAGCCCATGATTCCGTTAAGGCAGTTGCTCCTTTTTTTATCTGGTAGCCATAGCCTGCAACGTCATTGCGATTATTCATATCGTAAAGCAATTGTGAAGCGCCTCCTTCATCCAAAGCCTGCACCAAAAAATGAAACCCGACATCCCCTGCCGTTAAAGCCTTATTGTTCTTATAAATGGAATCGACGAGGTTCTCTAACACCTTTTTCCTGTCAGCTTCCGCTGCCAGCCCAAAACATAGCGGCATAGCCATCGCCGTTTGACTACCGGTTGAATACACTTTCGTGGCCGGGTTAAAGAATTTTTTATTGAAGGCTGTTTTTATTTCCAACGCTAACCGGCTATACTGACCCTCATCATCATTCCGCCGAAGCATCGCCGCCATTTTTTGAAGCAGCAATACATCGTAATAATAAATAGCAGTAGCAGTGAGGGCTTTAGGAGTTAACTGGGCTTCACCCGGCGGTTTAGGCCCGTAATCATACCAATCGCCCAACCCATGCGATAAAATGTTACCCCTGGATTTGCCTTTCAGGTAGCCAACATATTTTTGCATCATTGGATAGGCTTGTTCAATTATTTCTTCATCGCCATATAAAGTATAAACAAGCCAGGGTAATATTACCGATGCGCTGCCCCATTCGGGTGAATCCCGGAAGCCTCCGCCAAATACTACCAGTTCGGGCGCTATATCAGGTACCATCCCACCGGGCAGTTGTGCTTCCATCATATCCTCCACCAGTTTCTTAAACAGATGGTACACATCAAAGTTGTAATGGATGGAATTACCCATCAGATGATCCTGCTCGAGCCAGCTTAGTTTTTCCCTGTGCGGGCAGTCAGTTACCACACTTTGCATATTGCTTTTTATCGCCCATCTTATTAGTTCGTTGATTTGATTGAACAGAGGATTGGAACATTGAAAACTTCCGGTAGCGGGGGCGGCATTACGATTATGCAAAGAAACGAGTGAAATGATTTTTGGCAGGTCATTTCCCGCACTGTCAACAGGCAAAGCACCTTCCACCAATACATAACGGAACCCATAGTAAGTAAAACGTGGCCTCCAGGTTTCTATTCCATCCCCTTTCAATGTGTAAGTAAAATAATATGGGCCGCCGCTCGCAGCTTGGTTTGGAAGTTGCAGGCCTGTGAGCAATTCTGCGGGCGTTAGTCTTACGGTTTGCCCTTTTTGGCCTTTCACTTTCAATTCCACAATACCGGAACAATTCTGCGCAAAGTCATAAATATATTTTCCGGGTTGTGGCTGTATAATTTTTTTCACCAGGAAGGAATCTTCAATCCTTACGGGATAGTCCTGCTCGGCAACTAAATTTCCCTTAGGAGATCGCACAGCTAATGCATTCTTCCAGTTCGTGTCGTTAAAAGAAGCCTTCCCCCAATCTTCCTGTTCTAATTGCGCATCATAATCTTCGCCGCCATAAATGCCCGAGAAGCCAATAGGCGAAGGCGCGGTCTTCCACGTTTCATCAGAAATAATATTTTTTACCGTTCCGTCGGTATACTCAATTTTTATTTTACAGATCATCTTAGGCAAACCAAAGCCCGCAGCCATTTTTATATATCGTTCCCTGCTGATATAATAAAATCCATTCCCCACTATTACACCAATGGCATTAACACCGTTAGCCAGTTCATCCGTTATGTCATAGATGTTGTAAAGGCATTTTTTATCGTAGTAGGTCCAACCCGGCGCCAGGAAATTATCGCCTGTTTTATAGCCATTAATGCTTAATTCATACTGTCCTAATCCGGAGATAAAAACCAGGGCTTGTTTTATTTTTTTATCAATTGTAATCTCCTTTCTGAACAATGGAACAATGGCCCGCTCAGTTAGTTTATTTCCCAGCCTGGATGGGTTCTCCGCACCGGGTACTACACGCATTGAATCCGGTAATTCCTCATAGCCGATCCATTTAGCGCCTGTCCAATTTTTTTCCTGATCAATGGCGGTTATAAAAAAACCGGCTTCGCTCCATTCCGATTCCTTGTCGTTCCCATCCCATACTCTTACCCTCCAGTAATATCGTTTTCCCGGTTGTAATTTATCCCCCTTGTATGGCACAAAAACACTTTGCAAACCTTGCCGGATCCCGGAATTCCACACATCGTATTTCCCTGAAAGCAGGTCCTCTTTCTTTGATGACACAACCACCTGCCAGGCTTTTTGAACCTGGTTTTTTTCCTTTGATTCCATTTGCCAACTAAACCTGATTCCATTCAGAGGCACACCTGCCGGGTTTATTTTCTTTTCACACTGCGTTAAGGAGATGGTTAACTGGGCATGCCCCCGCAACACAAATGTGATGATGAAACAATAAAGGAAAACAATCAATTTATGAACGATGGCCATGATCAGTATTGATGCTGTTGATTAAATAATTTATAGAATTAGGTGAAACGTTCGCAATTAGTATATGAAAGCGGCCTCG
>JBDTWP010000464.1:0-5115 GCA_040006615.1 Ferruginibacter sp. | reverse complement strand
GGGCATGATACATAGAATCAACGATCATGCTCACTTTCTCCTGTGTTTTCCAGGCTGCGCCAACAAAGCTATACATATATGCAATATGATGGCTTGGCTCGTTGCCATGTGCGTATTGACCAATCAGTCCGCTCACATCCGGAGACTTGTTGGCTCCCTTTATTTCAGAACTCACGGAAAATAATGAATCCAGTTTTTGAATAAAGGGATTATTGCCTCCGTGCGCAGTTGCCAGTCCTTTTACATCTTGTGGTACAAAGAAGGAGTGCTGCCAGGCATTACCTTCGGTGTACATCGCTTTATGTTCATCGTGTTCAGATAGATATGGATCAAAGGGTATTACCCAACTGCCATCGCTGTTTTTTGCCCTGATAAAACCGGAAACGGGATCAAACAAATTCTTCCATGAAGCCGCGCGCTTCATAAAGATTGCATAGTCATCCATTTTACCAAGTTTCTTAGCTGATTGCGCAATACACCAATCGTCATAAGCATACTCAACGGTTACAGTTACACTGCTCCCATATTTATCCTGCGGTACAAATCCATATTCACGATAAAGGTCTGTGCCGCGGATATTTTGCATGGCGCTTTTTTTCATGGCGGTGTATGCTTTTTGAATATCTATGCCTTTCGTATCCTTTAAAATAGCATCCGCAACAACGGGAATTGCATGATAGCCGGTCATGGTATTGGTTTCCCATGTACTTAGGTCCCAGATGGGTAACAAGCCATTTTCTTCATAAAAAACCAACATAGTGTTTACCAGGTCTTTTATGAGCCGGGGCTGTGTTACGGTAAACAACGGATTCAATGCCCGGAAAGTATCCCAGAGAGAAAATACAGTATACCTTTGTCCACCGGGCATTCTTTTTATTTGCCCCTTAGAATTTTGATAAGTTCCATCCGCGTCGGAATAGAGTACAGGTGCAAGGCAGGTATGATAGAGGGCCGTATAAAAAATCTTTTTTAATCGTTCATCTGCAGTTTTGATGGCTATCTTCCCGAGTTCTTTTTCCCACTTAGCTTCCGCGGCTTTTTTAACGGCATTAAATTCCCATCCTTTTATTTCCTTTAGTGATATTAGTGCCTTTTCCGTACTTACTGATGAAAGACCCACCTTCATTAAGATGGGATTGCCCTGCAAATCTTTAAATATCAACTGTCCTTTTACCATTTTGCCCTTTACCTTATTTGCTTCAATTGTTTCCCTGCCATCAGACAGTACAAGCTTTTCAAAAGGAATCGAGGTGAGTGCGGCAAAATATACCCTTTGCGTTTGTGCCCAACCTTTGGAATAGCGATAACCCACTATTGTAGAATCATTGAGTTGCTGAATAAAGGTTTCAGTTGGGGAATCCCAGTTTATTGCAAAGCCAAGATCAAAACGAATAACCGGCTCCGTTCCTTTTGGAAAAGTATATTGGTGGAGCCCACATCTTTCTGTGGCAGTGAAAGCGGCGTTTATACCATTGTTCAAAGTCACTTCATAAAAGCCCGGACTTGCCTTTTCATTTTTATGAGAAAATTTTTCCCTGTATAAAGAAATCGTATCGTTGATCAAACCAATCGAAGGCATGACAGAGATATCGCACCAGTCGCCAATACCTGTGCCGCTTAAATGGGTATGGCTAAAGCCCGCGATAAGGGAATCACTGTAATGATAGCCACTGCACCAATCCCAGCCTTGCGTACCATTATCAGGACTCAACTGCACCATACCAAATGGAACCGTGGCGCCCGGATAAGTATGTCCATGGCCACCCGTACCAATAAACGGATCCACATAACCGGTTAACTGCTGGGCCGGCGCTATTAAGTGTATGGCAGTGAAATAACATATTGAAAGCCACTTTGGAAATGTAGGGGCATTTTTTATTATCATGTTGGATTTTTTATTTTGTTTCTTCTTCATCGACGGGCTGCACCCATCGCTATTATATTTCACGCGATTCCACAAATTAATACGAAGACCGTAAATTCTTAATTTTTAATTTGAGTTCTCATTCTTCCGGTGTAAAAGAAAAAGCCAAAGCGGGTGGAACCTTATCCATTTTAATTAAAGACTTAGGAATATTTATATTTACCCCATCGCCTTGCGCGGACCATTTAACCGTTTCCCCGGTTTGTAGTAGTTTTATTTTTGAACCTTTTTTTGGTGCATTCAAATTCCAGGTGATGGTGGTGGGCAATACTTCGCCTTCCTTTAAGCAAACAAGGGCGTACCGGATCCCGGTTTTATTATTTTGAGTAAACCAAGTATTGCCATCGTTATAGTTTTTTGTGGAGCGGGTATTGTAAATTGCCGCTCCATTCTTATTCATCCAGGTTCCAATTTCTTCCAGGCGCTGAACTGCTTCGGCGGGCAATGTCCCATCCGGCTTTGGACCGATTCCTAATAACAGGCTGCCACCTTTTGCCACTATTTCAATGAGAGAATGGATAATCTTTGAAGAAGATTTAAACTGATCATTGGGCACAAAACCCCAGTTATTTGCCAGGGTCATACAGCTTTCCCATGGATGATCGAGCCGGGTTCCGGGAATATGCTGCTCGGGTGTCTGATAATTTTCGTAAGGCCCGTGAACGGTCCTGTCTACCACCAATAAACCCGGCTGGGCTTCCCTGGCCATTGCTGCGATTCTGGGTATATCAATATCCTGGCTCCATTTAGGGATATCTGACCCCCAGGAACGTACTTCCTCATTCACCGTTTCCAATGGACGCACCCAGCCACCATCCAGCCACAGGATATCAATAGATCCGTAATAATGCATCAGCTCGCTGATTTGCTGATAGGTGTACTCTTTGAACTTATTCCAGCGCCATGGATATTGATGGATATCATAATTATTATTTCGATTGGCTGTTGCATATTTGGGCCACCAGTAGTTCTCAGAATGCCAATCCGGCTTGGAAAAATATGCGCCGATCATAAAGTCATTTTTCCTGAAAGCGTCAAATACATATTTTGCTACGTCAGCCCTTGGGTTACCGGAAAAGGGGCCGGCGGAAATTTTGAAATCGGTTTGCTTTGTATCAAACATGCAAAAGCCATCGTGGTGCTTGGTAGTAAATACCAGGTAACGCATTCCTGCGTCCTTACCGGCTTTGGCCCAGCTTTCTGGATCAAAATTTACCGGGTTAAAATCCTTTTTTAATCCCCAGTACCATTTTTTATAATCATCGTAGGACAGGGTACTATCCTTGCGGTGGATCCAGTCTTCCGAGCATAGTTCCCAGGATTCGATGATGCCTGGTACAGCGTATAAGCCCCAGTGAATGATCATTCCGAATTTTTGATCCTGCCATTTGTCGAGTTTCTCTTTAACCTTTGCATCTGTTGGCCATTCATATTGCGAAGACTGCTGGTGAACATTTTGCTGGGCCTTCAATAAGGTACTCATCATTATGCCTGCCATAAGGAATAGGAGCATGGTTAAACGCAGATGGTGTTTTGACATATGTATTTTTAATTTTTGTATCATAACGTGAAATTTATTTTTTTGAATCCCACGAACCATCATAGAGATGACATCTTTTAAGATGATGTCATCTCTATGATGGTATCGATATCATCCAATTTCACACCATCAAGGTAAATAAAAGTTCCTTCGGGTAATTGTTTGAACTTCAAGCTTTTCTTATTGGATCTGAGCGTGGCTGAAATGATTTTGGCTTTAAACTCCGGCATAAAAATATAGCCAGCCTGTTTTGGCTGGTTTATGATGTGAACATGTATGGTTTTGTCATTCACCGTTACTACACCCCAATCCTGTGGCGAATAGATATTGCCCCTGGTATTATAGATCGTTTCCCCGTTTGCCTTTAACCAGTCTCCAATCAACCTAAGCGTATCTGTAAATTCCGGTTGGATTCTTCCATTGGGCATGGGACCCACATTCAGCAGGAAATTAACATCAAGCCCCGCAGCTTTTACCAGGTAATGAATCAATTGCTTTACAGATTTATAGCTATTATCCGTGATATTAAACCCCCAGGAATTATTCATGGTTTCACAGGTTTCGACCGGCAATTGCAGGGAAGCTTCCTGGAAACTTAACCCTGATTTATTTTCACCGGGAAGGTCTTTCTCGAACATCTGGAAATCTTCCCCTGCAAAGGGACTCAAATGGTGATTATTGCCGATCAGGGCCTGTGGCTGAAGGCGGTGGATAAGGCTGTAGATCTCATCGTATTTCCAGTCGATCCTGGAGCTACGGTCTGATGCGCCTTCAGGTTGGGTCTGGTCCCAATGCCCATCAAACCAGATACCGGCGATTGCTCCATAGTTCGTTAACAATTCGGTAAGCTGGTTCTTCATAAATTGGAGATAGGATGCGTAATTGCCTTTACCAGTCCGGCCGGTGCCCTGGCCTGTTTTACCGGTTTCATGCGGGTAATCTTCCCGTCCCCAATCAAGTAAGGAATAATATAAAAATAATTGTATGCCCTGTTTGTGGCATTCATCCGCCATTAGCTTTACAATATCTTTTTTATAAGGAGAATGCATGATATTGTAATCGGAATATTTTGTATCCCACATACTAAAACCATCATGATGGCGGGTGATCAGGGTGATGTATTTCATGCCGGCATTTTTAGCCATGCTAACCCATTGCCCGGCATTGAACTCAACAGGATTGAAAAAATCCATCAGCCGTTTATAATTATTAACGGTAATATTCTTATTATTCATCACCCATTCCCCGTCACCGGGAATACTAAATGGCCCCCAGTGGATGAACAGGCCAAATTTATCATCCCTGAATTCCTGCCTTGCTTTTAAATTTGCCGGCGTTGGTGTATAGGTTTGGGCCAGGATGGTGGCGGCGAAAAACAATCCTGTGAAGAAAGTGGCAAATCGTTTCATTAATTTTGGTTTTTATGTAAAATGCTTTTTCAATGGGTTTCAGCGGTAGTTATTTAAATTCAACATTTGATACAATTATTGACGGTATAACTGCGGGGTTTGTCATTTTTGTTAGTTGATCCTATTCTATACTAATGTCACCCCGCTGGGGTTTGTCATTCTTCCTAACTGATTCTCATTTCTATATTAATGTCACCCCGCTGGGGTTTGTCATTCTTCCTAACTGATTCTCATTTCTATAT
>JBDTWP010000463.1:0-5168 GCA_040006615.1 Ferruginibacter sp. | reverse complement strand
TGTGCCATTGCCGTAACTATGGCCGGAACTACGTATTGCGGTTTCCCGGCGGCCATAGTTCGGTGTTTTCCAACAACCCATCCAGGCACACGTAGAAATTGTTGATCTATTTGCAGGTCACCTGCCTAAAATAATTGATCTTTTGTGCTCACACATCTGCTGTAGGTTATAAGATCCAACACCGGTTCAAATAAAAAACCGCAGCAGTGATGCCGCGGTCTAAAATCTCTATTTATTATAAATAATTAAGGTTTTGTGTTACTCGATTGCCGGATTACCAGTTGTAGAGATTCAATAAAATCCCAATATCTGCATCCCACCTACTTCACTTCCTCAAACTCAGCGTCCGTTACATTTTCAGCATGATCTCCCTGGCCCTGCTGTGCACCATTTGCGTCACCTTGCGGCGGCGCCTGGCCTCCCGCTTCACCTGACTGCTGGGTAGCTTTGTACATTTCTTCGCTGGCTGCGGTCCATGCCGCATTCATTTCAGTAATAGCTGGTTCGATCGCCGCAATATCCTGTTGTTTATGAGCTTCCTTCAGCTTGTTCAAAGCAGCTTCAATCGGAGCCTTTTTGTCAGAACTGATCTTATCGCCATATTCCTTCAGTTGCTTTTCTGTCTGGAATATCAAACTATCAGCCTGGTTTATTTTTTCTATTTTCTCCTTTTCTATCTTATCACTTGCTTCGTTAGCCTTAGCTTCATTCCTCATTTTTTCAATTTCCTCCTTGCTTAAACCGCTGCCCGCTTCAATCCGGATGTTGTGGCTTTTCCCGGTGCCCTTATCCTTTGCAGTTACATGCAGGATACCGTTGGCATCAATATCAAAAGTAACTTCCACCTGTGGTACACCACGTGGTGCAGGTGGGATATCGGTTAAATTAAATTTACCCAGGCTTTTATTTTGATTGGCCAAAGGCCTTTCTCCCTGCAGTACATGAATTTCAACACCGGGCTGGTTATCGCTCGCCGTACTAAAGGTTTCTGATTTTTTTGTTGGAATAGTAGTGTTGCTTTCAATCAACCTTGTCATAACGCCACCCATTGTTTCAATACCCAGACTTAATGGCGTAACATCCAGTAACAAAACGTCCTTTACGTCACCTGACAATACCCCACCCTGGATAGAAGCCCCGATAGCTACCACCTCATCCGGGTTCACACTTCGGTTAGCTTTTCTGCCAAAGAATTTCTCCACCATTTCCTGTACTTTTGGTATACGTGTACTGCCACCTACCAAAATAACTTCATTAATATCATTGACGGTTAAGCCCGCATCTTTCAGTGCCAGTTCGCATGGCTTCATACACCTTACAAATAAACTATCTCCCAATTTTTCAAAGTGCGCCCTGGTTAGTTTTTTCACCAGGTGTTTAGGAACCCCATCTACGGCAGTTACATATGGCAGGTTAATTTCTGTTTCAGGAGAAGAAGACAATTCAACTTTTGCTTTTTCTGAAGCTTCCTTTAAACGCTGCCATGCCATCGGGTCTTTACGCAGATCGATCGCTTCATCCTTTTTAAATTCATCAGCCAGCCAGTCCATAAGCACTTTATCAAAATCATCGCCGCCAAGATGTGTATCACCGTTGGTGCTCTTCACCTCAAATACGCCCTCACCCAACTCAAGGATAGAGATATCAAAAGTACCACCACCCAAATCGAATACTGCTATTTTTTGATCCTGGTGTTTTTTATCCAGCCCATAAGCTAACGCTGCGGCGGTGGGTTCGTTAATAATCCTGCGAACGGTAAGCCCCGCAATTTCACCGGCTTCCTTCGTAGCCTGTCGTTGAGAATCATTAAAATAGGCAGGCACGGTTATAACAGCTTCTGTCACGTCCTGTCCAAGGTAATCTTCGGCGGTCTTCTTCATTTTCTGAAGTACCATGGCGCTTATTTCCTGTGGAGTATATAATCTGCCATCTATGTCAATACGAACTGTATCATTGTCACCTTTTACCACTTTGTAGCCGATATGATTTGCGTCTTCTGTCACTTCATTCCACTTGTGCCCCATAAAACGCTTTACACTCATAATTGTGTTGTGCGGATTGGTTATAGCCTGGCGTTTGGCAGGATCACCTACTTTACGCTCGCCATTTTTAAGAAAAGCCACAATGGAAGGTGTCGTACGACGCCCTTCATCGTTTGCAATTACTACTGGTTCGCTGCCTTCCATAACGGAAACGCAACTATTGGTAGTTCCAAGATCTATTCCAATTATCTTTCCCATGATTAAATTATTTTATTGTTCGTTGTAGATAGTCAATGATTGTGCCATAAGGATTAAGGGTGAAAAAATGGCAGGTAGTCCCCCCAGGCCACTGAGCCGGGCCTGATACGGGACCCTGGCCCGGCCACCGGCGCCAAAAGAAAGCTATTCGAAGACGCAGGTGCTGCCACCACACTTAAGGAAAGCTTTTCAAACTACCTGCCAGCATTAAAGAGTATTTTTCCCGGATTTTGGCTGAATTTCACATCCTGGTTAACATTAGTCGATTTATCGGTAGCAAAAAGTGAATTGACCCATACTTCACTGCCCTGTCAGGGACGATATATCGGTAGCAAAAGAATAATCGCATGCCATGACCCCTCCCGGAAAAGGACGGGTCTTTGCATCAATTTCTCATTACTACAAACAAATCACCTAACGGGATAGACGAGACCTATGCATCATACTTTTCCTTATGTTCTAATCTTTTTTTGCTATAAAAAATCATCACAAAACTAAATAGTCACCACACTAGTTTCCTCCATCGGCTGAGAGGTGGCTTTTTACCCTGAATGTATAATGCTTTTGACTTAAATAGCTGAATATGATAACGATTACTGTGGTCATCATTTTAGCAATGGTTGGATAGATATGAAAATATTCTACAAATAATTTTATAAAAGAATAATTGAATACCACATTTAACATTACAATCAAAAAATACCGGAATAATTGTACGTGCCCTCTTATAGTTGAATCGGTCCATACAATGTATTTCGACAATAAAAAACCGACAGGAAAAGTTATTAAAAACGAGAATACAAATGCTGCAATATGTGGTTGAAAAGCAATAAAACCCAGCTCCACAATTTGCTTGCGGAAAACAAAATTGTAAAAGATAAAGAACAGCGAAATATCAAGCACCACATTCACCCCACCACAGGCAGCATAGCGAAAAGTATTTATTGGCATCAGCCGCTTAAACGGAGGATAAAAAAAATCAATCAGGGATATAATGCTAAATTTAATCATCCTTAAAAATGGCCTCAAAGGTAAAATAATTTTCTTGCGGTATGGCTCAATGACTCAATATCTCATTATCCCAATATCTCAATACAACTCCCCATGCAATACTTTTATTCTTTCATCCTCCAGGTATTCATCATATGTCATTAACCTGTCGATCATTCCTTTGGGCGTAATTTCAATGATCCTGTTGGCTACCGTATTCATAAACTGGTGATCATGTGTTGTCATCAATACTATGCCCGGGAAATTCAGGATGCCATCATTGAAAGCTGTGATACTTTCCAGGTCAAGGTGATTTGTAGGTTCATCCAATATTACCAGGTTGGGATTTTGCAGCATCATTTTACTGATCATGCAGCGTACTTTTTCACCCCCGCTTAATACATTTGTTTTCTTAAGGATCTCGTCCCCGCTGAATAACATCTTACCCAGGAAACCTCGTAGGAAATCCTCATCCACATCCTTTGTATTTGGCGGCACAAACTGGCGCAACCAATCCATCAGGTTAAGTGAACCGGTAAAATATTCTGTATTATCATTGGGCAAATACGCTGATGTGATAGTGGTTCCCCATTCATACCTGCCATGATCCGGCTTTATTCTTCCGGTGATGATTTCAAAAAAAGTAGTTAATGCCAATGGATTTTTGCTAAGAAACGCGATTTTCTGCCCCTTTACGATATCGAAATTAACGTTGCTGAACAATGGTTTGCCCTCCAGTGATTTGGATAATTTTACCACATTGAGGATCTGGTTGCCTACTTCTCTTTCCGGCTTAAAAATGATACCCGGATATTTCCTGTTGCTTGGGGTAATGTCTTCAAAAACAAGTTTATCCAATGCTTTCTTGCGGGAAGTAGCCTGTTTTGATTTGGATGCATTTGCACTAAACCGGGCAATAAATTCCAACAGGTCCTTTTTTTTGTCCTCCATCTTCTTGTTCTTGTCAGAAGCCTGTCTGGACGCCAGCTGAGAACTTTCGTACCAAAACGTATAATTACCGGTATAAATTTTTATTTTTTTCTTATCTACATCGGCCACATGGGTACATACCGCATCCAGGAAGTGACGGTCATGACTTACTACCAGCACTATATTTTCGTAGTCGGCTAAAAAGTTTTCTAGCCAGCTGATGGTTTCCACATCGAGGTTATTCGTTGGTTCATCCAGTAATAATATGTCCGGGTTACCAAACAAAGCCTGCGCCAGTAAAACCCTTACCTTCAGGTTTGCGGCAATATCCTTCATCAGCACCTGGTGTTTCTCTTCCATTACACCCAATTCATTCAGGAACTGGGCGGCATCGCTTTCGGCAGTATAACCACCCATTTCGCCAAATTGATGTTCAAGTTCTCCTGCCTTCATACCATCTGCTTCTGTAAAATCTTCTTTCATATAGAGGTCGTCCTTTTCTATCATCACGTCCCACATTTTCTTGTGACCCATCATCACGGCCTGAAGTACCGTTACTTCCTCAAACTCAAACTGGTCCTGTTTTAACGTTGCTATGCGTTCACCAGGTGTAATTTCCACCGTTCCCTTATTGGGCTCAATTTCTCCACTGAGTATCTTTATAAAGGTACTCTTACCAGCGCCATTTGCCCCAATTACTCCATAACAGTTTCCTTTGGTGAAATTAATATTAACCTCATCGAATAAAACCCTTTTGCCATATGCCAGGGTCACGTTATTTACACTTATCATATATTTTAAATGGGCGCAAAGGTATTGAATAATGAGGAAGGAAGAATTAAGAAGGTAGAATTAGGAAGGAGTAGGGCAGATTTAAGCATATTTATTGCCAAAAAATTTGTTACGCAGGGTCGCACCCCAGGGTTGCCAACCTTAACAGTAAATAATTGCTAGCTGAACTCCTGGCCAAGGTTGGTAACCCTTACCGCACAGAGTCTCACCGCAGCC
>JBDTWP010000462.1:0-5192 GCA_040006615.1 Ferruginibacter sp. | reverse complement strand
GTTGGGATATTTACGCTGCAGGCACCCATTACCAGCGACGGGGTTGTTTTATCACAGCCACAAAGCAACACTACGCCATCAACAGGATTGGCGCGGATCGATTCTTCCACATCCATGCTCACCAGGTTGCGGTAGAGCATGGCCGTTGGTTTGATCAATGTTTCACCTAACGACATGACAGGAAATTCTACCGGGAAACCACCAGCCTCGAGCACGCCTTTTTTCACCGCTGCCGCCAGGTCCCTGAAATGCGCATTACAGGGTGTAAGTTCGCTCCAGGTATTGCAGATACCGATAACAGGCTTCCCTTCAAACATATCCGGAGGGATGCCCTGGTTCTTCATCCAGGCACGGTAAATAAAGCCATCCTTATCTTTACGGCCAAACCAATCGCTGCTTCTTAATTTATTTTCTTCCACCATTTTTAATTTTGAAGGTTAAAAGAATTGTATTTTTTATAAAGCAAACCGCTGGCGAATATAATCTGTTCTTTTTGATTTTTGCGGGGAATGACCCTTGCTTTTTCTACTATTAAAAATATTTATTCAAAAGCCAATATATCGCAAGCTAATTTTCACCTTTCGGCAAAGTTCAACAAAAGCAGCATAAAGCTCAATATAGATTTAAGAATTTCCTCCTAAATACACAGATGACATCTTTTAAAAAGATCTCATCTGTGAAAACAGCACCCGTCTAATATTGAAAGATTGTGGAAAAAAAATGCTCTTTGGCTTGCAAATATTTGTGAAATTTTGTAATCTTGTGCAGACAAGTCCCGTAAGTCTTGTTGAAGGCATTAGAATTTGGGTTTAGCATACAAATTTCTAATGCCCTTTTTGTAAATAGCCCGTCCTTCATGCTCCCGCCAATACTTCACCTGATCCTTAACTAATCAATAAAATGGCAGAACTAAAAAAAAGGGATATTGGGTACAATTAACAGAAAGCCCTATGCCTCGAAAAATAAAACTCAGCATTTTAGATCAATCCATTGTAAGGGAGGGCAGTTCCGCCAGTGATGCCATTAAGGAAACCATTGCCACCGCGAGGCTGGCAGATCAATCAGGCTATAACCGCTTTTGGGTTTCAGAACATCATAATGCGCCATCGGTAGCAGGTTCAACACCGGAATTATTAATGGTAAAACTGGCTGATGAAACCAGCCGTATCCGGATCGGTTCAGGAGGCATCATGTTGCCCAACCACAGCGCCTTAAAAGTGGCGGAAAATTTCCGGATGCTTGAAACGCTTTTCCCCGGTCGGATTGACCTTGGTATGGGCAGGGCACCCGGTAGTGACCGCATTACAGCTTCCCTGTTAAATCCATCCAATACATTTAGTGAAGAAAGTTACCTGCAGCAATTATCGCAGCTCCAGCATTTTTTTAACGATAGTGCCGGCACCAGCTATGGTCAGATACTGGCTGTTCCGCAAGCCACTACCATACCTGTTCAATGGATACTGAGCAGCAGCGGCGGAAGCAGTAAAATTGCAGCAGCTTTCGGCATGGGACTGGTGGTGGCAAGATTTATCAACGGCCATTGCGGAAAGGAGGTAGTGGAAACATACCGGCAATTATTTAAGCCTTCGCCTCAATTTCCCTTGCCGCATGCTATGTTAGCCATTTCGGTCTTGTGCGCAGACACCGAAGAAAAAGCAATGGAAATGCGCAAGCTGATGGATCATAGACTGTTGCAATTTGAGAAAGGTATTTTTGATAAACCGGGGGATTTTGAGTCTATCAGGGATTACAGCTTTTCAATGCGCGAACTGGAACAGATACAATACAACAGAGGCAGAACTGTTTCGGGAACACCACTACAGGTAAAAGAACAATTGGTTCAGCTTGCAAATGATTTTGATATTGATGAGATCATTGCAGTTACCATGACGGGCAGCCCTGAGGACAGGAGGCGATCTTTTGAATTATTGGCGGAAATATTTGAACTTAAAACAGCGCTAACCAAAATTTAATTTTCGTGGGATTTTACTATTCGGGTAAATCATTACCATTAGTACAATCATTAATGCATTCCACATCATAAATGCAAAAAGCCCCGCTGTTGATAATATCCGGCTAATATCTACGACAGTAAAAACGAACGACAGTAAACTTATTGCGCAGTTTAAAGTTAGCAGCCTGGCAATAGCTTTTGTTTTTTCCTTATAGTATCCCGCAATCAGCCAGGTGGCTACTCCTAAATTACCATAGCCCTAGATTTCAATTGACCAGCCTGTAATAACATGACTAAATTCATCATTTTACAATACCCTAATCATATTTCCATGTGGATTATGATGTAACTTAGATCTTTGATTTTCAATAATAAAATAGTAACTTAGTTCTTTAATTTCCATAAATCAATATACCATATGAAAGAAGATATACTGTATGACACGGATTGCCTCGTATACCCGGGAGTTTACGTGCCTTTGCTGAGGGAAGAAGAAGTACTGTCAGCATTAAAGCGTACACATGAATGTGAAATGTTTCTTCCGCCGGTGAATGTTACGGAATTGGCAGATTCATTTAAAGTAGAAATGGCCATACCTGGTGTGAGAAGGGAAGATTTTGTGATTCAGGCAGATGAAAATATCTTGTCCATATGCGCAGTGCATAAGGAATGCGAACTTCATGAAGGAGAAAGTTTCCAGTTACATGAATTCAATTATGATTGTATTGACCGCCATATTGTTTTACCTGATAATTCCGATCCTGAATTTATAAGTGCAGAATACCAGGCAGGTATCCTGCGTATCTATGTTCCCAAAACAAAACAACCTGCCAGGAATCTTCATACCAGGATTGCAGTTTATTAATATTTTTTTTTCGCCTGGTTTCTTTTACTATCCTGTTTCCATAAAAGTCCGAACTGCCTGCATGTAATCCTGGCATAGGCTAATCGCATGCCTACTTCTTGCTTTGTTCAAAGCAAAGTACGTGCTTTTTCATAAGAACATAAAAAGGAATCAACTTCAAATAACCCACCTGGTTTCCAGTCATACGAGTGCGTTCCCGACCTGGTATCCGGTATAAAAAACCGACAGGTAACTTATCAGTCAGGCTTGTTTGCGGGAATAGCCAGCAAAGAAATTTTAGTATGGTATGCCATTCGTTTGGTCATGCTGGGATGAAATATTCTGTCCGGGAAGCTTCTCTTATAAGTAACCATTGCCAGTATGTCGATTTCGTTTTGCGTGATATAATCCTCGAGGGTTTCTTCAAAGGTTTTACCAAGGAGGTTAGTGACAACAAGCGTATCCATCTTATATTTATCTTTCAGCCTTTTCTCATATTCAGGAGTTTTACGCTTATATTCCAGGAAGGTTACTGCTGAATCATCATCTTCATCTGTAAACACTACCACATGTACCTGGGCCATATACAAGGCAGCCAATTCAAAAAGTAAATCCAATATAACAGGTTCATTTTCAAAATGATTGGTGGCCAAAAGGATCTTCGCGGGCTTTTTCCATTTATACTCAAATGGTATTGCCATCACAGGCACATGGCTTTTGCCTATAATGTCGGCAGTCTTACTCCCCCATAATTTTTCCCTTATTCCACTGGCCCCGGAAGTACCCATTACTATGAGATCGATATTTTTTTCATTTGTTACGTGCAGGATACTTTCCTTAATTGTACCCGTATAGACATACGGATCTGTAATAACCCCTTCGGATTCATTAATGCTGCCTGCAAGGAGCTCAAGTTTTTTATGAACTTCATTCAACTGGGATTGGTTATATTCTTTGTTAACCCCCATGTAATCTGTATATGTGTCGCCCAGCAATTCAAAGGCGTGTAGTAAAGTGATTTCCACCGGGTGAATTTTGGCTGATTTAACAGCGAAATCAACTGCATTATTAGCGCAGGATGAAAAATCGGTTGGTACTAATAATTTTTTCATACTTTTTTAGTTTTATTTTACCAGGTTAGCTTACTTATTATGTGCAATATACAAAGGTGTATTCAGTTCTTTCATCAAAATATCAGCTATACTGGTTTCTAAAGGACAAGAACCGAGGCTGCAATTACTAAAACCGTTATTGAGCGCAGGCAGTATTTTTGGGACAAAGAAACCAGGCAATAAAAATATTTTATTCCCGATGAATGAAAAATGACCGTAGTCATTCAATTGAATGATATCACCAGGTTTTAAGATAGCTTTGCAGTTGTTTTTATCTATGAAAACTAAATCAGGAAGGCTCATCATTTTTTTTCTTAACCCGGTATCTTTAAAAATACAATGAGACTGAATATGCTAAGACGGATCGCACACTTTTTATTTGGTATTTTCAAAGCAATCTTTGTCAGGAAGAAAGATTGTTGCAAATAACCATTAATACAATGGCCGCTAAGGCTGACAGAAGTCATACCCGGGTTGCATTTCATTCTGATTTTTAATTCAGCCATTTTATATCTTCCCCTTTTTATTCAGCAGCTTAAAACGAAAATAACAATAGTTTACAAAAAATAGTCTATACTTTTGCATAAATGAAAAAGCTCTTCGTAGCCATATTAGCTGTATTGTACATGAGCGCCTCTATTGGTGCCACAGTTCAAAAGCACTACTGCATGGGCAAACTGGCTGACTGGGGGCTGGGACATAGTGAGTCAAAGGCCTGCAACAAATGCGGCATGGAGAAGTCAGTAAAAAATGGCAATGGTTGCTGCAAGGATGAACATAAATTTATAAAAAACGTCACAGATCAAAAAACTACCGAAGTTAGTCAGTTGGAATTGTACAAACTGGCTGTGTCGTTGCCCGTTTCTTTTTTTGAATTTTCCACCTGCGATTTTCCTTCTGTAACAGAAGAAAACCCCATTAGCCACGCACCTCCCCAAAAAAATGGAGTAGCTGTTTATATCCGCAACTGCGTTTTCCGCATTTAGATTTTATCCTCCTGTATTGGCCCGGCAAATTATCTGCCTGGCTTTTGGCATTTCTGTATGCCGCAATAATGTATTTATTCTATTCACATAAAACTTACAAAAATGAAAACTTTAAAAACGCTGATGATGGCGGCTTTAACCATCCTGACAATTTCCGCTTTTGCCCAGAAAGAAACAACCGATAAAACAAAGGCGCCGAAGCACCAAACAGAAAAAATGAAATACTGTTGCGCTATGCACCCTGAAGTAATGAGTGATAAACCCGGTAAATGTCCCAAATGCGAAATGGCTTTAGT
>JBDTWP010000461.1:0-5210 GCA_040006615.1 Ferruginibacter sp. | reverse complement strand
TCTTTCGTTCACACGGAAATCAGCAAAGCTTAGTAACCCATCCGCGTCTAAAATACCCACCAGGCTTACTTTCTCAAAATCAAGCCCCTTCACAACCATCTGTGTACCCACCAATATGTCTATACGCTGTTGCTCAAATAATTTTATCAGGTTATCATGTGCTGATTTTCCCCTGACCGAATCCACATCCATCCTCGCCACTTTCAAATTTGGGAATGCTTCCTCGATCATCTCTTCGATCTTTTCAGTGCCGAAATTTTTCTCTATCCATTTAACAGTACCGCAGGCCGGGCACTCCGTTATTTTTGGATAGGTGGTGCCGCAATAATGACAATGTAGTTTATTGGAATATTTATGCAGCGTTAAAGTAACATCGCAGTTTTCACATTGTGGCAGGTAACCACAGGTGCCACATATTAAGTAAGGAGAATATCCCCGCCTGTTTTGAAAAAGAATAACCTGCCTGCCAATATCAACTGTTTTTTGGATAGCCTCTTTTAATTGTGGCGACAACATCACCTTTCCTTTCTGCACCACTTTCCGGGTATCAATGATCTCAATGGCGGGTAAATGTATTCCTCCAAACCGCTCGTTCAGTTCCACCAGCGCATACTTTCCCTTTTTGGCATTAAAATAAGTTTCAACAGAAGGTGTCGCACTACCCAGCAAAACCTTCGCATTAAACAGCGTAGCATAAAACACGGCTGCATCCCTTGCATTGTATCTTGGTGCAGGATCCTGCTGTTTATAGGACGAATCATGCTCTTCATCTACCACTATCAACCCCAGGTCATTAAAAGGCAGGAATAAGGCACTGCGGGCTCCCAGCACTATCCTTGTTTCCCCTGTTTTAATTTTATTCCACAACTCTACCCTTTCGTTGTTATTAAATTTAGAATGATAAATGGCGATATTGCCTCCAAAGTGCAATTGCAGCCTGCGGATCATTTGGGCGGTAAGCGCTATCTCCGGCAAAAGATATAATACCTGCTTACCTTGCTGGTAATACTCTTCGATCAGTTTAATGTACAGCTGTGTTTTTCCGCTGCTGGTCACTCCATGCAGTAAACAAACAGTTTTATTGGTAAATTTTTCCCTTACCTGTTGCAGCGCTGCATCCTGTGCGTCACTCAGTTCAAAGTTAAGCTCCATGGCTTTAGGCATTGTCCTGATCCTGTCTACGCTTCGCTTTTCGATCAGCAAAATTTTTTTATCGGCAAGGCCCTTTAACTGGGCAGCAGATGCGCCTGATTTCTTTAAGAGGGCCGGCTGGGTTACTTCACCTTCGCTCTTATCCAGGTGTAAATAACTCAATAATAATTCCATCTGTTTTGGCGCCTTACTCCAGTTATTAAGCAATTCAGCTAATTCCTTTTCATTATTATAAACTGGATTCAATATAATATAATTCTCCATTTTAGTTTTGTAACGTTCACTCAAAGCTTCCCAAACAATACAAACTTTCTTTTCGATCAGTTTCTTTATTACGGGGTATACATGTGTTATATCCAATAACTGTTGTACCTCGGTTAAATTCACCTGCTTTTTGATCAATAATGCTTCTGCTACCACGTACTCATCATTATCAAGGTTGGTAAATTCATCACCATACTCTTCATTGAATAATAAAATGGTTTCACTGCTTAATTTAAAATGAGCAGGTAAAGCCGCCGCCATGACTTCCCCTTCACTACACATATAATATTCACTTACCCATTTCCATAATTTCAATTGTTGCGGAAACAACAGCGGATCATCATCCAGTATATTCAGGATATCCTTTGTCTGATAGGGTGGGGCTTCCCTGCTAATTGATCTGACAATGCCGGAGTACCTCCTGTTTTTTCCCAATCCCACTTCTACCCTGCAGCCTTGCTTTATCTTGTTAACAAAGATTTCAGGCACGAAATAAGTATAGGTTTTAGGTAATGCCAGGGGCAGAATTACGGAAGCATAACACAGTACGCCCCCACCCCCTGAAGGGGAGTTATCCGGGATGCCCATTTCGCCGCTAGTCAGTGGAGAGTTCTTCGAAGCGTCTGCATCACCTCCCTTCCCTATTGGATTGCTGAAAAGCGGTATCTGGTTTTTATCATTCATTCAATAATTTTTCACTTATACTATTTCCTTACAATTTACTCCAATACCTTCTTCTATATACGCCAGTCATTGCGCTTTATCCTTTTATACTTTCCAGGTATTCTCTGCCCTATTTATCCAGCTTACATTATATGCTATTAATTTTTCTTCCATGATCTTATAAACTTTTTCTTTCAACATCGTTACGTCATTGCCTGTTAAACCATTTACACTAATTTCTTCAAGGTACACCGCCCTTGACCTGCCCGGTGTTAATGTAAAAATGCTTTTGTAATTCAACCGATCGTATGCATCCAGGAACAAGATTGGCTTAACAGGTGTTTGGGTTTCAATCGCAATCCTGAATGCCCCGTCATAAAACTCCTTTAAAGGGTTTGATGTCATATTAAATGTTCCCTCAGGTGCTATCACTACAGATATTCCCTTGCGAATAATGGCTTTTAATACTTTTACGCTCCTGGCTCTTTTTTCAGTACTGCTCCTGTCTACCATTACCGCGGCATTTCTGTAAAAAAACCCGAACACCGGAATTTTTGCCATTTCCGCCTTTCCTAAAATTCTGAAATGTTGCTTTCGGATTGCCTTCAATATGATGGGTATATCCATGTATGAAATATGGTTAAACACAAAAACATATTGCTTATTCCTGTCATGTGGCACTTCAAAAATGTTCCTGTGCCAGATGCCCCAGCAGGGCAGTATGCCATCGGACCAGAGCTGGCAAATATTGTAAATAATATTACCTCCCCTGATCTTTCCAAAAAAGGAAGCGATGATCACAGAAGGGAATAGCAGCAACATGATGAATATAAAAAGCACAAAACCGTATAATGAAAAAAGCGCCCGTATTGGAAAAAGTAAATATTTCATAATGAAAAGCGAATATAATGAGTTTAGTTCTTAAGACCCTTTTAGCAGGATTTCCTCCTTATTTTCAGGGGAATTTATATTGAAAAAGACCTATTTAGTCAATATAAAGGAGGGTTTCCTAAAAATCCCACTTATTAATCATTCAATTTAACCCGAATTCCCTTACCTTTGCCGTCCTAAATTTTGGTTATATGATAGCAATAGTAAAAATAGCGGGACAGCAGTTTAAAGTTAAAGCAGGCGATAGCCTTTATGTACCGCGTATTGATGGTAAGAGCGGTGACAAAGTTGAGTTTTCAGAAGTCCTGATGACAGACGATGCTGGTACACTTGCCATTGGTACCGATGTAAAAGCGGTTGTAAAAGCTGAAATTGTACTTGACCTGGTACAAGGTGATAAAGTGATCGCTTTTAAAATGAAAAAAAGAAAAGGCTTCCGCAAAAAACACGGACATCGAACTCATTATACAAAGATTCAGGTTACCGAGATCGCTTAATTTTGAATGCAGTAATTAAAGATGATTTTGAGATATGGTGATATTGAAATGGTATGGTGATATTGAGATGTTGAATGTAGATAAAAGTTGAAACGTTTTTTTTAAAATGCTCACAATTAAATTAGCAGTCCAAAACAAAAACAGTAACCTTAAGAGCGAAATCCGAAACAAAAAAATAATTTAAGATGGCACATAAAAAAGGTGAAGGCTCGGTTAAGAATGGCCGCGATTCGCAAAGCAAAAGATTAGGTGTAAAAATTTATGGCGGGCAACCGGCAATTGCCGGAAACATAATTGTTCGCCAGCGGGGAACGGTTTATCATCCGGGTAAAAATGTCGGACTTGGAAAAGACTTTACCATTTTTGCCCTGGCAGATGGTGTAGTTGAATTCAAAAAAGGAAGAGGTGATAAGAGTTATATTTCGGTAAATGCAATTGAGGCAACGGCATAAATAGTAAAGTTTTTTTTGGTGTGTAAAAAAATATTTTTAATTTTAAGTATTATTTACTAACCAATTAAATTTTAAAGAACATGGCAACTGCAAAAAAAGCTGCAAAAAAAGCTGCACCAGCAAAGAAAGCTGCTCCTGCAAAAAAAGCTGCACCAGCTAAAAAAGCTGCTCCTGCAAAGAAAGCTGCACCAGCTAAAAAAGCTGCTCCCGCAAAGAAAGCTGCACCAGCTAAAAAAGCTGCTCCAAAGAAGAAGTAAGCTTTGCTTTTTTGAAAGCGAAACTAATACTAAAGTCCTGGCTCACGCCGGGACTTTTTATTTATAGGTCTTCCGGAACTACCACCCAACTGCTGAAGTTCATCCATTCCAATTGTTTGCAACTCTTTGCAAATAACAAGAATAATTCTAAAAAATCCTGTTACATTTGGGGATGGATAATTACCAGATAGCAGACTCCTTCTCACTTCTAGCCAAACTAATGGATATTCACAATGAGAATAGTTTTAAAGCAAAGTCGTATGCAATCGCTGCATTTAATATAGAAAAATTGCCGGTTCAGTTAAGCGAAACCCCTGCGGAAAATTTATTCGCCATGAAAGGAATCGGAGAATCCACCGGGAAAAAAGTCATTGAATTATTAACTACGGGGGCATTGAAAGTATTGAATGAGATGATAGAAAAAACGCCACCGGGTGTTATGGAAATGCTAAATATAAAAGGAATTGGTCCAAAAAAAATCGCCACTATCTGGAAGGAAATGGAAATAGAAAGCATCGGTGAATTATTATATGCCTGCAAAGAAAACCGCTTAAAATTATACAAAGGCTTCGGAGAAAAAACCCAGCAAAACGTAATTGAAACAATTGAATTTTATTTAAAAAGCAAGGGAAGTTTTCTTTTTTCGCAGGTAGAAGCGATGAAAGAGGGGGTAAAAAGTTTTTTTATAAAATTATTTTCTGACAATAAAATCGCTTTTACCGGAGCATATAAAAGACAACTTGAAATTATTAACGAACTTGAAATGGTAATTGATGATACCATCCTGAATATAGAAAATAAAATGGCAGCCGCGGAAGATTTTGAACTGCTGGAAAAGAATGATTACGATCTTTTATACAGGACTTCGGTGGGTTTAAAATTTCGTTTATACAGTTGTGATAATAATCCGATGATGGAATTGGTTTTCATGAAGGGATGTTCCGAAGCATTTGCAACCGCATATTCGGAGCATTTTCCCAATATTGAATATGCCGCCTGTAAGGAAGAAGAAGATATTTTTAAACAGGCGGGTT
>JBDTWP010000460.1:0-5244 GCA_040006615.1 Ferruginibacter sp. | reverse complement strand
TTCCCGGACTATTCCTGGCTGGTTGTTCATTTGTGAATCTACATTCAAAAAGTCAGCTTTCAGCAGAAGCAAAAACTATCATGCGGAAATATGGAGCAATCTTCGATGACGAGGATAAGAAACGGTGGGCGGAAGCTGTACAACGGGTATTTGACACATCCTAAGTCAATAGTCGCCAGACTTCAATAGGCTTTGATAGGCGCCTTCACGGCCCGGCCTGGTTCAAAAATGAATTATTGTACAAGATAAATGAAAGGGGAGAGTCTAAAAAAATATACAATGTGTATGTGAGAGTTATTTTGTATTCGATGCTATATGCAAGTTATAATGCATAATTTGGCAGAAATATATTTAGGGGAAACAAGTTTGATTTTCATTTTCCTGTAAGCATGCATTAGGCATAGCAGTAACAAAAAGCAAATTTGCAAGAGAAACTGGTGTGCCAACCACAATATCTGGTGCGTAACGTAAATTAGGTCGAACGTTATTAAAGTTAATTTTTGGGAAAAAGTAAGGTTATAATACCACAAGATTTGAAATCTTCAATCAGGGCAAAAATTCTGCAAAATTTCTCCTGATCAATTACATGAATAATAATCCCACCGGTTGCAAAAAGCTAATTTTCCCTCCAGCCAACCAGGCCAAATCAAGGCATTTTTAACCCTTCGCCTGGTACCACATTATTACATTTCTCCAGCAAATTTAAATGCAAGCCGAATTTCCATAATAGCCTCCGATGGTAAATCATGACAATCTCGAATTTCTAAATTAAGGCCCATATCCGATTCCCGGATTCTTATGTATTTCCTTTGTTCATCAGGAAAGAATAGTAAATGTCTTTTTTGAATAAGATTTACTTCTTTCCAAAAAATTGCTCTTTGGATCTTGATTTTCATGGGATTGATTATGAAAATAAAGTTCAATTGTTATTTTAGGAACACCAAGGTTAAATCCTCCGAATATTAGGTTGTTTTCCTTTCTTAAAAGGTATTTATACTATAAGTGAAGGCGTATCTTTCCTGCTAGTGAATGCAGCTATGTGTACAAATACTAAAATAATTAGTATTTTGTGGCCATGGAAATTGATATCATAGAAATAAGGGCCTATAATTATTTTGAACACAATCACCGGGTAAAACAATTAAATGAGACTGACCTGACCAACATAACTACCTTATTACCTCGACTAAAGCCGTTAATAATTACAAAGCTTAGATTATCACGTTTGAATTTTTCATTGGTTTCAACCGGTGAAAGAAGGATCTCTCAAAAATTTGCCAATAATATTTCTTTCAACTTTCTAACGGTGAAAGACGAAAAGCAACTTTTAGTGATCAATGAAGAAATAAAATTACCGCACATAATCCATATACACCAACTGCAAAATCTTTATTATGATCTTACTGGAGATGTGCTAAAAATACCTGGTACCAAGGTATAACTTCAAGAATCAGAAAAAGATCCGTTTTCAAATCAGCAACCACAACAGTAACAAAATCTTACCAGCTACCCTAATAAGACTAACAGACTTCCCATTTAAAAAATAAAATAACTGCAAATATAGCACCGGCACACCTGTCCCGCAGACCCAGGCGGGAAAACTCTCGCCTCTCAGTATAAACCCCGCCTGAGTCACAGGGGCAGGACGAACCCAACGCACAAAGACATCAGTTACACCGCAACCTACTACGTCGGTGCAGTGAGGCCGCAGTTATTTATTTTTTAATTTCTAAATGTAGTTTGATGTCAGTCCTTTAGCGTTGGTATGTCGGTAGCGTTTTAGTTTCATGCTGGTTCATTTCACCCGTGGCAGGCACTCGCAGGCGTTCCGTCGTGACTCCTCCATTGCCTTTGACGGCGAGCAGCCCGGCTTCAGCACCGACAAGTTTGCGGGGCGGCCCGACTCCCTTTTAGCAGCAGGCGCCATTACATTTTTGCCAACGCAAAGCCATCTACTATTCCGCTATTTTAAATTCACGATTTTTCTTCTTGCAATGTTCAAACTCTTTTATTATGTTTATAGCAGTATAGTATTCAACACCTATTGATTATGATCTAAATAAATATGGAAAATACAAACTATGGTAAGTTAAAAATTGGATTGACGCCTATTTTCTATTTAAATGACGAATATTACTCACATTTAATATCAATATATTTTAATAATGGGGTTGGTCGGTCAATATATAAAATAAACGTTGTGTGCAACTAATAATAAATCAGCTTCCTAATAATAACCTCAAATAAAAAAAATATAAGGGTATGAACTTTTTCTCACAACGGTATCCAAAATACATAGCTATAATTGTTGTTCTTTTTTCCCTGTTAAATTATAACGTACATTCACAAATCATAATCACCATCGCTGGCAATGGTTCAGGCATCTACAATGGAGAAAGTATTCCATCCACTCAGGCACAGTTTTTACCCACAGCGATTGCCACAGATAGAACAGGTAATTTATATATTTCGGATTTGGATAATTCAAGAATTCGCAAAATAAATCTTACTGACACCATTAGTACTGTTGCCGGAAATGGTGTCAGTGGCTTTAGTGGCGATAGCGGGCTGGCTACTGCGGCAAAGTTGAGCTACCCATGGGGTATTGTATTGGATAATTTAGGAAACTTATTTATTACTGATGACGGTGAAAGCCGTATACGCAAAGTAACCAATGACGGCATTATTAATACTATTGCGGGTATTGATATTGTTAATGGGGGAGGTTATAATGGCGACAATATTTTAGCGATCGCTGCCCGACTGCATCATCCTACATGTATTGCATTAGATACTATGGGAAACCTCTATATTTCTGATCAAAGTATGCGCATACGTAAAATAAATACAGAAGGCATTATTAACACAATAGCGGGAACAGGTGTAAGCGGTTATAGCGGTGATGGCGGACTGGCTGTCAATGCTTCAATTGGAGATCCAATCGGGATAATAGCGGATAAAATGGGTAATATTTATTTTACCGACGTTGACAACAATGTTATCCGTAAAATAGATAAGAATGGTATTATTACTACCGTTGCCGGTAATGGTTTAGTGGGTTACACAGGTGATGGCGGTTCAGCAAAGCGCGCCACTTTAAATTTTCCTGCCGGATTAGCAATCAGAAACGATGGCACGCTATTCATTGCAGATACATATAATCATGCCGTGCGTAGAATAGATACAATGGGCATTATCACAACTATTATCGGAGATGGGTCTCCGGGATTTAGTGGTGACGACGGGCCTGCAAAAAATGCAAAGCTCAATTTACCCGCGGCCTTAGCTTTCGACACTATGAATGATTTGCTTATTGCTGATTATGGCAATGCGCGTATCCGTAAAATGACCTCAGCTCCACTTGCTGTTGCGTTGACACTTTTTGAGGTCGTTTATTATGATAATAAGATAAAAATAAATTGGCAGACCGCCACGGAAATAAATGCCGCTTATTACAATGTCCAACGAAGTAAAGATGGTAGCAGTTTTACTACAATTGCGAGGGTGGATGCTACCGGACACAGTAATAACGCAAATAATTATCAATTCATCGATGAGGAACCAATAAACTCAGATGGTAATAATTTGTATTTCCGGCTTCAAAGCATAGACAAAAATGGAAGTAGTAATTATATCAAAACGGTAACTATAAAATTGAAAAATACCCGCTTAATGCTATACCCAAATCCCGCAAAGGATATTTTGAATGTAAAAGTAAGCAGTAATAAAAAGGAAATGGCAACAATACAACTAACCGATTTACAAGGTAAAGTTTTAAAGCAACTTAGCGTACAATTATATGTTGGAATAAACAGCTTTAGTATTAATATAGAAACTTTAGCAAAAGGCAGCTATACAATAGAAATTAAAGGTGCCATAACACATTATCAAAGATTTGTAAAATCGTGAGAAAAAATAATATACTATTTGCCTTGCGTTGGGACTACATACTGATTTTTCTTGTTCATGATTTTTTCGATTTTAATTTTTTAATACTTTTTTAAATCTCATCCTTTGGCAAACTATCATTTACGATTTTTGATTTTTCAAACAACTCAATTCCTTTTACTGGACTCAATAATTTTTTATCCACTAACAGCATCACAACCCAAAAAATTCGGGAATGGCTTCTATGTTGATCAAATCAAAGAACACATTCGTATCGGTGATAAAAAGTTTCATACTAGCTGCTGCAATTGTTTACGGAATTCACCTACCGTTTTACCTGCAAAAAATACAGCTTCGTTAACTGAAATAATATCTTTTGATAAGGCGAGATAAATTAATCGTTCAAACCGAACAGCTTTTTCCCTGCTCATATGCCTTCCTGGCTCATTCAGATACAACTTTCTTTCTCTGTAACCTACATTGAAACGCCTATAAATAAAACTGGTAATGATACCGAGATGCAAAGCCCTTGCTAAAACAGCAGGAAATGAAATTCCCCACCTTTCTTTAATCAACACCAATTCATTCTGATAAAAATGGAACCGGTCCTTACTCAATTCTTTCTTTGCCATATCCGCAGGATACAAAACAGCATAAGCAAAAGTGTGACACAAAATTTCTTCTTGGTTGTCAGTTAATTTTGCAGCTGAATATCAGGTTTCATTTTACCTTGCTCGTATTTATGCAATGCCTGCCGGGAAACAGCTTTTTCAAGTTTGTTTTCCAGGTCCTGTAAAGACATACCCGCCATCTTTGGGGCTGCCACCAGTTTATTTCCAATTACATTTTCCATTTTCTTTTTCATTTGAATATTCCTACCCACTTCTTGCCACCCTGTTTATAATAAAAACATTGCCCAAATAATGAAAAAGCTAAAAGATTGAGATGAGAAGGGCATAAAAAAACCGGCATGGGAAAATCAAACATCTTAGCCCTTCATATTTCATCCGGCAATTATAGTAAACAAACAATTTGACAGGAAGAAAAAAATCAGGCATCAAAAAATCAGACATCAGTCATTAAAATCGGGCATTAAAAAGTTGCATCCTTCGTTGCTGCCATATACCTGCCATATAACTGCCATATACCTGCCATATGCATGTCATATAGAAACTCATGTCTGGCAACTCGCCCGGCTTTTCTTAATAAGCGGCAAAAAGCGGTAAAAAGCGGCAATACTGGCCCGCATATTTTGAAATAGAGATACGATTTCAGATATTGCGATTAGAAAATAAAAATGATATGAAAAATAGAGTCAAATTATCATTTGTTCAAAGAATGATACAAGGGGCAATC
>JBDTWP010000459.1:0-5272 GCA_040006615.1 Ferruginibacter sp. | reverse complement strand
TGCGCATGGCTGCAATTCTATTATGGCCACCAAAACGGCTATGCAGTTTGGCGACTATGTGATCACCGAAGCTGGTTTCGCCAGCGACCTGGGTGCTGAAAAATTTTTCAATATTAAATGCAGGAAAGCAGGATTGAAACCGGCCATGAGTGTCCTGGTGGCTACATCACAGGCACTAAAACTTAGCGGGGGCATTGCCGAAAACAACATGATGTTGCCTGATATTATTGCTCTCACAAAAGGATTACGAAACCTGGAAAAGCATATTTCAATCCTGAAAACATTTAACCAGAAAGTGCTGGTGGTGCTGAACAGGTATCATTTTGATACAAAGGAAGAGATCGATTTTATGAATAGCTGGTGTAATAAAAAAGATGTGGCTTTTGCGGTAAATGATGCTTACAGACTTGGTGGCGAAGGTGCTATGGAAATGGCGCAGGCCGTGGTGGATATTTGCAAGGACCCGTCACCTGCCCTTCGCCATACCTATGAACCTTCAGATGACGTAGAAACCAAAATAAGGAAAATTGTTACAACCATATATGGTGGCAAGTCTGTGGTTTTATATAAAAAAGCGCAGGAGATGATCCGGAAAATAAAAAAGCTGGGACTGGAGCATCTGCCGGTATGCATGGCAAAAACACAATACTCTTTCACGGACGATGCAGGAATAAGTGGTTTGGATGGTGATTTTACGATAGATATTGATGACCTGGTGATTAACCAGGGTGCCGGTTTTATCGTGGCTGTATGCGGAGAAATGATGCGGATGCCGGGGTTGCCTAAAATTCCGCAGGCAAATTTTATCGATGTGGTAGATGGAAATATTGTGGGAGTGAGCTAGGACCCTTTCATTTTTGTTAATAGTGACAGGCAAGTTTAAGACCTGTTATTTGCGTATTTATCCTGCTAATATGCCAGCGGCCAAGGTTTGCAGAATAAAGCTGATCGAAGTCTTCGCCACCAAAAGCAATGTTGGTGGGGTTTGACAGTGTATGTGCTTCCCAGTCATTAATTAGTAAGGTAACATCCCTGTCTTTATTCACTTTGTAAATGCTATTCGGGGCGTAACAGGAAACATAGAGATTCTCTTCATTATCAAATGCAATTCCATCGGGACAGGTTTGAGGTATAGTACAATATACCTCCCGCTCTCCTGCCGTACCATCAGCATTGATGGCGATCCTTTCCACTCCGGGCAACCAGGTGCAAACTATGTACAGGAATTTTTCATCTGCTGAAAGCGCCAGGCCATTTGCAAAACTGAAGGGCCCCTGATGCCATATTGTTGCTTTGCCATTTGCATCAAAGCAAAATATTTTACCTGTAACCTGCCTGAATGCGCCACTATCAGATACAAATAATCTTCCATCCCTGGTGAATGCGGGATAGTTGGGTATATTGAATTGAATGTCTTCGGCTCCTTTAGCAAACTTCTCCAAATGATTGCTCTTAATATCTAATTTCCACACACATTTATTCTTCAGGTCGCATAGTGCAAGCCAGGAGGAAGCCGGAGAAAACGCAATTCCAAGAATAAATCCGCCGGTATTATTTACTTCTTCTATAATTTTCCCATCCGCTGAAATTTTGTATACCTGTCCGCCTTCCCCTCCTGCCCAAACAGACCCATCCGGATGAACGGCGATGCACTCCGGATGATCCAGTCCATCAGCAAAAATTGAAACGTCCCGGATAGATAATGCCATATAAGTTTAGTTTATTAATTTCAGATATTTTGATCTGTGATCTGTGATGTTTGATTTGAGGATTTCTGATTTAATAACCTTACCATCGCCTTTTAAAGCCGTCAACCTTCAACCTTGAACATCCCGCCTTTCCCTCAGTGTCGCCCATCTTTTTTCCGGAAGAATGCTATACCAATCCGGCCTTTTCGGATCACGATCATAGGGATAGCCTCCTGTTTCTTTATAGTATTCAGCATATTGGTCCAGCTTATCCCTGTCAAGGTCTACTCCAAGCCCGGGTCCGGTTGGTACCCGTAAGCAGCCCTTATTGTATTTCATTTTACCTCCTTTAATAATATCATCCGTTAAATGATGATAGTGAGCATCGGCAGCAAAGGATAAATTGGGAACGGCTGCACCCAAATGCAGCATGGTAGCCAGTTGTATCCCTAATTCTCCGGAGCTGTGAACCGCCACACCTACCTGGAATTTTTCACAAACGACACTTCCTTTCCAGGCTTGCCGGAGCCCGCCCCAGAATGTTGTGTCAAGCAGTATAACATCAATTGCTTCATTGCGGATACAGGAAGCAAGTTGTTCAAAATTGACTACCACCGTATTAGTGGCGGTGGGTATTCTTACGCGGCTTTTTACACGTCGCATACCTTCCAGTCCCCAGGTCGGATCCTCAAAATAATCGTTATTAAGATCTTCTATGGATTGCCCGATGCGGATAGATTCTTCCACACTCCATGCGGCATTTGGATCGATCCTTAATTTATGACCGGGAAAAGCATTTGCCAGCGCCCGGAAGACTTCAATTTCATGATCGGGATGAAAAACACCTCCCTTTAATTTATGGGTAGTAAAGCCATGCTCAGCAACCAGTTCTTTTGCATGGCGAACCATTTCATCTGGGGTTTCCTCGCCACCTTTCCCGGTCTGTTCATTTGCATACCGGAAAAATAAATAAGAAGCAAAGGGCACTTCTTCCCTCAACGCACCGCCCAACAGATCGCATGCACGTATGCCCAGTTTTTTTCCCATAATATCCATGCAGGCGAACTCAAGTGCAGCATGCAATTGTGTCCTGTTATTGTACAGGGATGCTGTGGGGTTGCATATCTTCCAGTACATTGATTCGAGCTGAAAAGGATCATGGCCAAGAAGGTAACTTTTCAATCCTTTGAATGCATTTTCCGCAGATTCACCACCACCGCCCATTTCACCCAGACCGGTAACGCCTTCATCTGTCTCCACTTCAACAATGGTTCGTACAAACCGTCCCCAATGGGCACCATTGGCATGACGTATGGGAGCCTCCAAAGGCATTGCAATTGTGGTAGCTTTTATATCTGTTATTTTCACTTTTCCTAAATATTTAAATGTTGAAAATTTACCGCAGCTTAACCTTTACTCCTTTTTACTTCCCTGTATGGTGATACCCAGCCCACCATCTATTCTAATAGCCTGTCCTGTTATGAAGGAAGCCTTATCATCAGTAAGATACATAACCAGTTCAGCCACTTCACCCGGGGTGCCGATCCGTTTTGAAAGATGCATATCAATACATTCCTGCATCACTTCGCCGGGGTCAGGCGATAAAGCGAAGGAATCCCTTAACATAGGCGTATCAATGGTTCCCGGGCAAACAGCCACACATCGTATAAAGGGCGAATAATCCACCGCGATGCTTCTTGTTAACCCAAGAATGGCTGTTTTGGCAGTTGTATAGGCAGCCACTTTTGGCTGGCTTACATATGCCTGTACGCTGGAAATATTAATGATCACGCCTTTCTGCTTTTGCAGCATAAACGGAATGGCATATTTAGAACACAGGAATAAGCTTTTCAGGTTAACATTCATTACAAGGTCCCAATCGGAAGCGCTGGTTTCTGTAACGGTACCATACCGTTGTATGCCCGCATTATTTATAAGAATATCCAACGAGCCAAAATAAGCATGGACCTTTTCAAATGCTTCTTTCACCTGTATTTCCGACGAAACATCGCAGTTGATATATAATGAACGATCGCCGGCAGCTATTGATTCCCCACTGGCTATATCAATGGAGGCTACGTTGGCATTGGCTTCATAAAAAAGCCTGGCGCATGAAGCACCAATACCTTTAGCGGCACCTGTTACTACAACTGTCTTATTTTGATAGTTCATTGATTAATTTTAGTCCCAGGATTAAATTTATGTCACTGCCTTTTTTTCCTTTGATCTGAATCTGATCATTTATTATATTGATGTCTTTTACTCCGCTGAAACCGGAACCGGTGTGGTACAAAAAAGAAAAATAATTTTTATAAATATACTGCCCTGCGTCAATAAAAGCAAATGTCTTCTCTCCAAACAGGACAGGGTTGGTATTTATTATTTCGTTAAAGGGCTGATGAATTCCTGCAGTTCCAAATTCAATGCCCCTGTATTGAATGTTACCATCTTTATAATGTTGCCAATGATGTATCCATGGATAATCGCTGCGTTTCCAGATATAGCCGAACAATAAATTATCGGCAGGTGAAAACGCAGTCACCCAGCCATATTCACAACCTGGTTTTATCACAAAAGAAAAAACGGCATTATAGGCACTTAAAGACTTTCTCATGTCAACTTTATGCTCCCTGCTATCTTTTGCTACCGGCCATTGCAGTATTTTGCTGCTAACATCTTTATAATGGGCCTGGTCAAAACCTACCCACCCATTACAATCAATGATGGTAGTTTTATCGAGGAAAGGAGCAGCCAGCGTGGGATGTTGAACCATATTGAATAATCTTCCCAAAGGATTGATATTTTGAACAAGTTCCTTTACTGCAACCACCGGATGCTCTTCATCCAAAATAATTTTTCTCTCAATGGACAGCCCTTCCAGAGGGGCAGCAACTTTCATTTTTAGGACATGATTATGCTTATTATCTTCTATATGCCAAAGAATATTAGCAAATTGTCCATGATCCGGAAGGCCGGCATTTATCTCTCCTTCAGAGGGTTCTCCCCATCTTCCCAGGCATAAAAAATGTCCCTGGTAAGGGGCTCCTTCTTTATTATTCACCGGCATTTGTTCTTTTGAGAAAGCAAAACTAAGCGGATTTATATCTATATTTTTTAAACGGAAGTTTGTAATTGCACCTCCAAAAAGATCGATTGTAATAACTGATTTTTGGTTTTCCAGTTTTATTAATGAAGGTTCTTTCCCATTCATGTATACTTGTGTTGGTTATAATTCACGAGCAATTACTCAAATATAAAATAAATCAGGTGAATGGTCAATGGTCAAGGGTGAAATATTAAGGAGTCAACATTAGGCAATTCACATTTAACTTAGTCTACGATAACATTATTAGCAGTGATCAGGTTGTACTTTGCGTTAGTGCTGCTTTTTCTCATCTTCAGCCCATAACCCGGGGCCGGGCTTCACCTCAATGATTGGTACTTTAAATAATCGCAATATCGATGCTTCCTGGTAATTTCAAATACCTGAGTAATATCTGACCAGTATATTACCAGTATGTGAGCAGTCGCATAGCCCTATTTCATAAACATTGGCTTACTGGTTAGAACAAGACCAATGAAGA
>JBDTWP010000458.1:0-5290 GCA_040006615.1 Ferruginibacter sp. | reverse complement strand
GGGATGTAAAAAAATTAATATTTTTGCAGTTATGAGTAGATTATCATTAGACAAAGAAATGAACATTATGGTGAAGGCCACTTTTATTGCCAAAGGGAAAGATACGCCTGTTTCCGGAGAGCAGTTTACATTAAGGTTATATGATAAGGATGTTTTTGGGGATGATTATTTAGGAGAGAGCAAACTAAACGAAGCTGGTGAGGGTCTTATCATATTTGGTCACAAGGCTTTTGGAAACGCATTTAACCTGGAGACATTGCCTGATTTTTATTTTGTACTTTATAAAGACAACGTTCCGGTTTTTCAAAGTAAGGTAATGGAAGATGTGGATCTGCAAACACTTGAGCAATACCAATCCGGCAACGGCGAAGTAATTGACCTGGGCATCTACCTGATTGAAGGCTGAGTATATAATTGATAATTGATAATTGATAATTGATAATTTTGTTGCATTCAAATATTTTCCGGGATGGTTGCATTTAACGAATTTATCCCGGGGATTTCAATCAATAGGATTCCTGTTGTTGACTCATTAGAATCAAAGATTACCAATTCCTGATCTCCCATTGTTGTGGCGCAGATATTGGTATTTGGAAATTTGATTGTATCATACGGTATATTCATGTCTCGGGCTACCCTGGGCTTTCTCATCAGGTACCGTTGTTTTGCAGTTTCAGGTCTTTTTCTTTGGTATCGTCTTTTTCTTTTCTACCGGTGCTTTTTCAACGGGTGTATTATCCTGTAAATTTTCTTCAACGGTATTCCCTTCTGCATTCTTCACCGGATTGGGAACTGGTTCTTTACCTTCCGGAGTGACCTGCGTAAAAACTTTATTTATATGAATCCATTTCCCGTTCTTCCATTTAAAGCCCTCATAATCACCGTCAGGGATATAGGTCCATTTCTTTGAGGATTCTTTGGTTTCTGATTCAAGATGTTCAAAAACGATCATGCCCAGGTTCTCATCATAGGTGAGCCTTGCACCCGCATTTTTTTTATACTCCATGATGTAGCGGCTGACAGCAGGGCCCGCAACAGGGTCTTCTTCAAAACTAAAAAAGCGGCCACCAAATAGTGGCTCACCATCACTGAAGTTTAATACTTCAATTATCTTCCTGTTACTCCGGATATTGTTTTCATCATAACCTAATAAGGTATAGTAATGCCGGTTGCCGCTTTTTGTTTCAATGATCTTATAATATACCGCTCCGATCCAGCCCTTATTGTTGGCAAAGGTATCGGCCAGGTTAATCGTAACATCTGATTTATCGATCAGGGGATACAACTTTAAAGAACCGTCACCAGTTCTCATTTGAATGGCGCCATGCTGGCGAACGATATTTTCGTTAATTACCATTTGCCAGGTAAAGATTTTAAAACTGCTGTCGGGCGGATATAATTTGGAAATGGTTTCCAGCGAATCGAAAGGATAATAAAAGGAGTTTTTTGTAACCAGGGCACGGACAAACATTTTTGTAAAGATACTGTCTGCGTTAAAACGGTCCTCAGCACTTATACCCTGGATCAATTTTAAGGAATATGTTTTTAATGAATCTTCTTTTTCCTGCAAAACCGCCAGGTTCTCTTTTTTGATGTGTTGTGCAAAAATAAAATGGACGCCGGTAAAGCACAGAGAAAATAACAACAGTTTCTTCATGCGCTAAATTAAAATAATACTTTTGGTATTGAGGTATAAATGAGGAAATTTAACGAAAGGTTAGAGGGAGAAATGGGAAAATGGGAAAATGTGAAAATGTGAAAATTGGAAAATTCCTTTAATTGCCAGGGTTTTTAATTACCCGGCTGGTCTCTGGCAGGGATGTATTCAAATATAATACAAAACCCGCAGCGGTCCCTGATTTGCCAGGGGCCCGCTTACGTAAATATTCGTTCCTTATCCGGGGGGTTATCCGCTATCTATGTGCTAATTCAAAAATGGCATCGGTCATTTTGCTCCAACTGTATTTTTTCTTCTCTTCTATCAAATACGGGATAAAGTGTTCTTCACCTTGTATGTAGAATTCCTTTATTTTTATTGCGATGGAAGCCGCGGTTGGTTCTGCTATCAATCCAACTTTTCCATCCGGCACCAGTGCGGGGAGTCCGCCAACATTGGTAACGATCATGGGTTTTTCAAAATGATAGGCGAGGGGAGTGACACCACTTTGTGTAGCGCTGCGATAGGGCTGTATTACTACGTCCGCGGCGCATAAATAATATTTTACTTCACTGTCGGGTATAAAGCCTGTTCTTACTATCAGGTGCTCCCGGATGCCCGGTGTTTGCATCAGTTCGTCATATGCTTTTCTATCTTCATAAAATTCTCCTGCAATCAATAAACTGGGAATGGGAGAAGCATTGTGCGACGCTTCTTCATGCAGCAGTTTTATTGCATTGAGCAATATGTCGAGTCCCTTGTATTTCCTGATGAACCCAAAAAACAACATGATCAATTCTTCCTTATCAATTTTTAAATGGTTTCTTGCCACAGACTTACTGATCTTATCTCCAAAATTATCAAACAAAGGATGTTCAACCAGGCGGGAAGGTTTACCGGGAGCAAATTGCCGCAGATCCGATAATACTTTATCGCTCATGGTAATAAATCCATCAATGGGTTTTAGAAAATACTTTGTAAAGAGAATATCACCCGGTCTTTTCTCGTGCGGAATAATATTATCAGCAATACAAATAATTTTTGTGTGCCTGTTCTTTTTCACCAGGCGCAGGATAGTGCCCAGGCAAGGTCCCATAAACGGCATCCAAAATTTAACTACAATGATATCAGGCCCCATTTTTTTCAATTCAATACCACATTTGATCCAGTTGAGCGGATTGATGGAATTTATTTTGACCCTGATATCAAGGTCAGTGGGGGCAGGTTCTGATGAAAACTGCGTGGTACCCGGAAACAAAAAGCCGGGATATTGTAACGAGAACGTATAGATGGTAACGGTGTGTCCCTGCCGGATGAATTCTCTTGCCAACCGTTCATTGTATGAAGCAAGCCCACCCCGGAGCGGGTGTGCTGAACCAATGATGATTATTTTTTTATTACACGAATTTTTATTCACGAATTACCCGAATTATGTAACACGAATTACACTAATTATGAAACACGAATTACACGAATTATGAAACACGAATTACACGAATTATGAAACACGAATTACACCTATTAATACATTTAATCAATAATTCGTGTAATTCGTGCATATAATTCGTGTCATTAGTTTAAATGATATCACCCACCGAAACCGATCTTTTTTTCAACGAGGTAATAATTCCTGTCCGGTGCGTTGCGTGCGACCAGTTCCCCTAAAAACCCCGCTAAAAATAACTGTGTACCTGTAAAGATGGATATGATTCCAACATAAAAGAGTGGCCTGTCGGTCATATTAAATTTTGAAAAAAATATTTTGGCTGCGAAAAGATAGATCCAGATGCAAATACCAATAATAAAAACAATACTTCCCCAGAAGCCGAAAATATGCATCGGCCTTTTTCCGAACTTCCCCATAAACATGATCGATGCAAGGTCGAGGAAACCATTTACAAAGCGGGTCCAGCCAAATTTTGTTACCCCGTATTTCCTGGCCCTGTGCTCCACCACTTTTTCACCGATCTTTTTAAAGCCGGCCCATTTTGCCAATACAGGAATATAGCGGTGCATTTCACCATATACCTCTACACATTTCGCTAATTTATTGCTATAGGCTTTAAGACCACAATTGAAATCGTGTAATTTTATACCGGTAGTCCTGCTGGCGGTAATATTAAATAATTTAGAGGGTAAATTTTTAGTAAGCATGTTGTCATATCGTTTCTTTTTCCAGCCGCTTACCATATCAAATCCATCTTTCATGATCATTTTCTGCAACCCAGGTATTTCATCCGGGCTGTCCTGCATATCGGCATCCATGGTGATCACCACATCGCCTTTTGCCGCCTTGAATCCTTCATTCAACGCAGCGCTTTTGCCATAATTACGTTGAAATTTAATACCCCGGATATTATTATTTTTTACCCGGAGTGTCTCAATCACTTCCCAGGAATCGTCGTTGCTTCCGTCGTCCACCATAATTACTTCATAGCTGAAATTATTTACCTGCATGACTCTTTCAATCCAGGCGGCGAGCTCGGGCAATGATTCATCTTCGTTTAAAAGCGGAACTATGATTGTAATATCCATTGTGTCCTTTTATATTTACCTGGTAATTTGATGTAAAGGCCCAATTTATTTTTTTGCCCCGAATACAAATCTAAGAGGTAAATTGTTGTATCGCCATTTTGTGCATTAAAATTTTGATCAGTGCCTTCAACTGCCAGATCTTTCATCCTGTAGAATGCTGAAACGATTTCTACACCCTTTGTCAGACATTGGTATCTCTTTTCTTAATTAAAAATCCTGCAGCGATAGCAGTAACCATGGCCCCAATTACCAGATATCCAAAAACTGCTCCCATGACCAGGGAAGGGAAAAAACTTTTTTTAGCATTTTTAACCCTGTCCTCAATTTCGGGCATGGTATAATTGCCATTTTTTACCAGGTCTGTTTTATATATTACCGCCATTTCATCTTTTAACTGTGGTTGCATCCATAAGAAAACGGCCGTAAATATTACCATTAATAGCGTAACCACAACAAAACATTTAAATCCCTGTGAAAAATATACTCCAAATTTATTGGAATGATCTTTTACTTTGTGAAACTCCAGCAGGGTCCACAGGATTCCTGCTACATAAATGGAATATGTGATATATTGTAACCTGTTTTCGAAATTCCCTTTAATATAATAAATAATTATTGACACTAAAATCATTACTATCCCTGTTACCAATCCCTTTCTTGTAGCAGTCAGTGACACCATCTAATTTAAATAAATTTTATCCCCGTTAATAATTCCGATCACCCTTCCCTTCAGTTGTTTGCCAATAAAGGGGGAATTTCTTGATTTGGATTTTATATTCTTTTCATCGAATATATATTCCGTGGCTGGATCAAAGAGTGTAAGCGTGGCCTTAGATCCCTCTTTGAATTCAGGCACTGCCAGACCAAATGCTTTTCTTGGAAATACAGATAACTTTTCAACGAGGGTTTCTATAGACCATTGGCCGGTCACCATTAACCAGATCACCCCAAATAAACTTTCCAGGCCGATCATTCCATTTTTTGCATATTCAAATTCGCAAACCTTGCTATCATAGTTATGCGGAATATGATGGGAAGCAATAAAGTCGACGGTGCCATCCAATAAGCCCTGCAGCAGGGAAAGGCTATCGGCCCTGG
>JBDTWP010000457.1:0-5292 GCA_040006615.1 Ferruginibacter sp. | reverse complement strand
TTTTTAGTACCCGTGGTCGGTGTCCCACCGACCAGAAACGAAGCAGTGGTCGGTGGGGACACAGACCACGGAGCGTCCTAACCAAGCACGGCAAAAGTGGTCGGTGAGGACACAGACCACGGAGCGTGAGGTTGAATGCCTTTATATCGAACTACCCAGCACCAAGGTAACCAACCTTTGAAAGGTTGGATACCTGGAAGCAGCTACCTCGCGTGTCGGTAGCCAACTTTTTAATGGAGTAGCTTTTTTAGTACCCGTGGTCGGTGTCCCACCGACCAGAAACGAAGCAGTGGTCGGTGAGGGCAAAGACCACGGAGCTTGCTAGCCGAGTACGGGCAAAAGTAATTACCTAAATACCTGCTGGAGTTGTACTCCTGGTCCAGCGACTGCTGCGAGAGACTATATATCGGGTTATTTAAGAAAAGATTTGGCAAGCTCATAAAATAAACGTATTTTGTCACCCTAATTAAACCACCTAGTCTAATTCCTCCTGTATAAACTAATATCTGCTGTTAAACCCGTTGTGGTCATTCCCCGTTGCTGCAATTGTAAGAAATCCTTAATATCTTACTGCTTAAGATCGTCACTTTTATACAGCAGCAGTAATGGTCAAGTTATTATTAAGCGCCTACAGGTCGCTTCCTTTATTTAAAGGTAAATTACGTTTGGGAAAGATATTATTTAAAAAGATGGTTAACAGGGTAGGAGCGATTGAATTTACGGCCCATCAGCACATAAATTATAAAATACCCAATACTCTTGAAAACCTTGGAGTGGAACTGTTAATAAACGGCATCTATGAAAAAAGCTCCGTTAGTTTTTTAAAAGACAAGATGAAGGACGGGGATGTTTATTTTGATATCGGCGCAAATATCGGATCAATTGGTTTACCGATCGTAAAAAGTAAAGCCGGGCTAAAATACTATGGATTTGAAGCTTCACCGGTAGTATTTGAATATTTACAACGCAATTTTAAAGAGAATGCCGCGTCTAATTATGAGCTGCATAACTGTCTGGTGCATGAGGACAATGACAAGCAAATGAAATTTTACCAGTCAGAATTATACGGTAAAAGTTCTTTGGCGCCCACTTATGCCAGTAAATATATTGAGGTAAATTCTTTATCCATAAATTCATTTTGTACTACTCAAAAAATACCTTCGGTCAACTGGGTTAAGATTGATGTACAGGGTTTTGAGCTCTATGTTTTTAAAGGTATGCAACAGCTTTTACGGGATAAAAAAGTGCATAATATATTATTTGAATTTGAAAATTGGGCGGAAGAAGAAGCAGGTCTCGAAAAGGGAGCTGCCCAAAGATATTTATCGGATTTAGGTTATGATTTTTTTGATATGAATGGCCATAAAATAAATAAAATTATTACCGAAGGAAGTACAATGATCTGGGCAAGGCCTGCAGCGTAGCGCTGAATAATATCTCTTGAAAAAGCTGGCGATTATAACAACCCACCCCATCCAGTATAATGCGCCCTGGTTCAGGCTCCTGGCCCAGAAAGGAAATATCACTATTATGGTTTTCTATACCTGGGGCCAATCACAGGAAGGACAAAAATATGATCCGGGTTTTGGTACCAACATAACCTGGGATATTCCATTATTGACCGGTTACGATCATTGTTTTGTAGAAAACATTTCCACTTCCCCGGGGTCGCATCATTTCAAAGGGATTGATAACCCAACACTGATAGCCCAAATTGAACAATGGAACCCAACTGCCTTATTGGTTTTTGGATGGAGCTTTAAAAGCCATTTAAAACTGCTGCGGCATTTTAAGGGAAAGAGGAAGATACTATTTCGAGGCGATTCTACATTGCTGGATGAAAGTGATGGCTTTTCATTTAAGAAAAAAATACGAAGATTATTTTTACAGTGGGTTTACAGCCATATTGACATAGCGCTGTATGTTGGCACAGCTAATAAAGAATATTTTCTCGCACATGGTTTAAAAAATACCCAACTCGTTTTTGCCCCGCATGCCATAGATAATGACCGTTTTATGGAGGATGTTGCCTGGAACAAAAGATCAGAATTAAGAATCCCGCCAAACCTGCTTGTTTTTATTTTTGCAGGTAAATTTGAAGCAAAGAAAGATCCCCAAATATTATTAGATTCATTTATCCAATTGGGGGATACAGATGCCCACCTTTTGATGGTAGGCAGCGGTGAAATGGAAACATCATTAAAGACAAAGGCCAGGCAACAACCTCCCGGAATTTGTGAAAGGATCCATTTTCTGCCTTTTCAAAATCAACTCAACATGCCAGGGATCTACAGAACGGGAGATATATTTGTCCTGCCATCCCGGGGCCCCCGGGAAACCTGGGGGCTCTCCGTAAATGAAGCAATGGCCTGCTCGAGGACCGTGTTGGTGAGCGATAAATGCGGATGCGCAGTTGACCTGGTAGAACCCGGAATAAACGGCTTTGTTTTCAAAAACAAGGATGGCAATGACCTCCTGAAAAAGATGGAAATGCTCTTATTGAATCATCAGGCAACAGCCGACATGGGAAAACGCTCTTTACAGATCATTCAATCATGGAGTTTTGAAAAAATTTGCATAGCTATTGAACAATCAATGGCATAGTGACCGAATTACACATGGCTTTGACAGATAAAAAAATACCAGGCACATAACCCAATTACCACCAAATCAACAATTTGAAAACCCTCTTCCCTTCCAATTTCAACTGGCCCATCTTTGCATTAATCGCCATTGTGATCAGGGTATTATTTGTTGGAATGAGCTGGGTGTCTTACCTCGCTATCCTTTTAGCCTTGCACCAGTTCATGCTGCTGTTTATTGCTATCGGGCATATCATACCCATCCGTTATTTATTAGGCGCTTTTATGTGCGTGCAATTTTTCATAGGCCCCAGCCTGGCATATAATGGATTGGATGAATTCCAGTATATACATTACAAAATGAAAGTCCCGGAAATCGAATATTTTGGTTACGCCATACCCGCTGTTATGTCTTTTATACTGGGGCTACATTTTTTTGCCGGAAAATTAAACGGGGAAATCCTTGATCAAAAACAAATTTCATTATTTGTAGCACGACACAGTGAACTTCCTTATTGGTTTATTGGGATCGGGTTTGTTACCAGTATTGTAGCGGGTTTTTTCGGGGCTGAATTTGCCTTCGTTTTCTACCTGTTGGGGGGATTTAAATTTATCGGCTTGTTCCTTTTAATTATCGGAAGCAGCGAGTTGAAGATATTGCCGTTGGTAGTGGTGATCGGTTCAATAGTGGCTTCCTCGCTCGGCGAGGGCATGTTTCATGACCTCCTGACCTGGATCATTTTTACAGGTTCCATAATGGCAATCAAATACAAATTTGGATTTAATTCAAAATTAATTGCATCAGGTGCTTTTATCTTCTTAGCGGTTACCATACAGCTTCTAAAATCAAGTTACCGCAATGCGACAGGTGAAGGCGAGGAAGCCGGTGTGGAAACCTTTTCAAAATTATATGAAGAACAAAACAAGGACAAAAGTTTATTTAGTTTTGAGAGCCTGGCGCCGGCAACAGTAAGAATAAACCAGGGTTTTATCATTACTAATATCATGTATAACGTCCCCAATTTGATCCCCTATTCAGAGGGTGAGGAAATGTACCAGATTTTTGAAGCAGCCATCTTACCCCGCATATTGGCGCCCAATAAATTAAATGCTGGTGACCGGAGCCTTTTCATGAAATATTCAGGCCTAAGGATACGCCAGGGAACTTCGATGGGTTTAAGTTCTTTGGGCGATGCTTACATTAATTTTGGAAATACTGGCGGTTGTATTTTTATGCTTTTACTCGGATTATTGTATGGCGCTGTACTGAATAAATTCTATAAGGAAAGCAGGAACTATCCCGTACTGATATTATTTACCGCGCTCGTATTTTATTACCCCATCCGCCCGGATTGTGAGTTGCAGACCATCCTGGGACATTTATTTAAGTCCTGTTTCTTAATATATATAATGATCCTGTTGTTTAAAAACACTTTCCGCATTCCCATTGCTGCCCGAAATTGACCACCATCTTTATTTGCATTGATTGGTTTTACCCCGCGTATAAGGCCGGGGGTCCGGTACAATCCATTGCCAACCTGGTGGCCCAATACCAGCGGCCGGATACAAGGTTTAAAATATTCTGTTCCAATGCCGACCTGGACGGAACTATTGTAAAGGGAGTGGCTTTTGACAAATGGGTAAACTACAATGCATTTACACAGGTATGGTATGCTTCCAAAGCAAATCAAAAGATTAAATTTATAAAAGATGAACTAAAGCGCTCAGAAACGGATATTTTATTTATCAATGGTATTTATAGCTGGTATTTCAATATTGTGCCCTTATTTTTTTGCAAGGCACCCCGCAAGATCATTTCAGTAAGGGGTATGTTGCACCCCGGTGCGCTTGGTCAGAAACCGCTTAAGAAGAAAATATATTTATGGTGGTGGAAAATAGCGGGAGTTCATCGCAGGTGCCAGTTTCATGCTTCCAATGAGGATGAAAAATTATTTATACAGCGGATCCTTGGCAGGCAAACAACGGTATTTGTAGCATCCAATTTTCCCCGCGTTCTTTCTTTACAAACGGCTACCGGCAAAGAAACCGGGTCGCTCCAATTAGTATCTGTCGCCCTCATCAGCGCGATGAAAAATTATTTACCCGTATTTCAGGCTCTGGCAAATTGCGCGGAAAATATAACCTACGATATTTACGGACCGGTCAAAGACAAGGATTACTGGCAGGCATGTTTAGAACAGGTAAAACGATTACCATCCAATATAGTGGTAAATTATCATGGTGATATTGAGCCTGCAAAAATAGAATCCGCTTTATCAGGATCCCAGGTATTTATTCTGCCCAGCAAGAGTGAAAATTTTGGCCATGCCATTTACGAAGCGCTATCCAGTGGCAAGCCGGTAATTACAAGCAACAAGACACCCTGGAACAATTTAAAAGACCAAAAAGCCGGTATGAACATAACAGTAGAAAATGCGGGTGAACTAGAAAATGCAATCAGTTTTTTCGCCGCGATGGAACAAGAAGAATTCAGTGAATGGAATAAAGGAGCGAGGCAATATGCATTGAATGCGATTGATATTGATGCGATTAAAAAACAGTATGATGAGATGTTTATCGCCTAAGGAAGTTGTACCTGCAGGACTCGCCTCGGAAATCCTTATAGCTAAGGCAAGCCCTGCTGCGTACAGCCTCGTTATGAGGATTTCACCGGCAAAGCACCCACCAGGGAATTAAAATTATCATTTAA
>JBDTWP010000456.1:0-5318 GCA_040006615.1 Ferruginibacter sp. | reverse complement strand
TAATGCTAAAATTACCTATGCCAAATTTAAGGGGATGAAATTTTGTAACAGACTCCCCTTTTTCATTCAATAAGTCACCGTCGCCATATACCCCTTTCCCAAACTGGTTGATGATTCTAAAACCTACTTTGCAATTGATGCCGTTTACTAAGTTTCCCCCTTCAGGGAAGAAGGCAATATCATAAGCAGGTTTTGGCGCAACGGTATTTTCCTGCCCGTTATTTTGAACGTTAATAATGCTCAGCTTTTTTTCAAAAAAATAATCAGCGCCATAATTTTTCATCCAGTTGGTATATGCACGCAACCGGTAATTTCCCGACATAAGGGTTGCAGGCAGGAAGAATGAACCATCCCCTGCCCCATTGTCCAAAGCAATTTTCGCCTGTAAAACCGCCTTGTTATTATTATCCAGTATTTCAACATAGGCGACTTTGCCAAGGTTGATTGGTTTATGGAAATAAGCATCTACATTATAAATTTTAAACCAGCAAATTTCACCGGGCAGGTAAATATTTTTATCCGTATGAACAAAAATCTTCTCTTCCAAACTGTTTTGCCTGTAGGTGTCAAATTGTTTTTCAATAATATCTTTTGGCTGCGGCTGCCCGGCAACCTGTGTAACATATAAAAGAATAAAGGCAGCTACCATTATGCTTTGGGCTTTAATCCTCCCTAAAACCTTTAAGGCCCGGTGATTAATAATTGGCGAATAATTTTTGATCATGTTTGTTGATTTGTCTATGGCCAGTAGGTCGGCTTTACATTGGTGCCTCTTAACGTGCAATCAACGCAGATCGACTCGGAAGCATAAAATGTAATTATACTTCCAAACGCGCCCATCTTATCTATGGTGGTTGGCAACAGGCCGCCTGCTTTGAAAAAAATACTATCCGGGTTATTTTCTATAATTGGATTGTTGCACGCCATTCTGAAACCCCATTGAGGTAATTCATTGTTATCTATAAAGATGCGTTTTTCCCGGATAGTGCAAATATTGAAAAATCCGATAACCGGTTGATTGGGATTGGTGGTACAATGGAAATTAGTGTTTAATTCAGAAGGCTGCGCATCGAAAACAGAACCAACGGATTCGGTGTTCTTTTTCATCCGCTCCAGGAATTCATAGCCTTCCTTGCTCCAGGCATATTGCTTGACGATTATAGAATACAATACGCTTAATTTCCAGTCTGCAGCTGGAATTTGTGTTACTGGTAGATGAATAATGTCCTGGCTGAGTTTTGCCGATGAACCCAATAGGATCGAATTAGACGCGTTGAATTGCCAGCAGGTATATATTTCGGGATCGCCGGGTTGCCTATACACAACGGCAACGTTTTTGAAATCGTTCGGGGGCAGGCCCTTTACTAATTTTAATGAAGCATTATAGTGGGAATGAAATTCCCATGTTTCGTTATATTCCCATTGATAATACCGGGTATTATTTTGCGGGTCATGCGTATTGACGTATATGTGCACACCATTATTTTCACGTTCCCAATTAACACTATCAATAGGAGGATTATTTCTGACAGATCCAAAATCAGAAAGGTATTCTTCGTTATTGCTGGTTTTAATAGAAAGCCGGTATTTAATCGCAGGGTCAAGGTGAAGGTTATCAACCGTATAATTTCCGGCACTGCTCTCCAGAAGCTGAATAGGAGTATTATTGCCGTTTTCCAAATTTACAATGGCCCCTGTTTCAAGTATATTCCTTGTGTCATTCAGGTTAGTGGTACGTGATAACCTGATATTGGTTTCCCCGCCGTCATTATTAATAACACCTTCAACTACCAGGTAGCCTGTAACAACTGAAGGTGCAGGAGATACAAATTTTTCTTTGCATCCCGCAACCAATAAAACAAGTGCAAATCCTACTAGTTTATTACCCATGATCCCTGCAGGAGGATCCCAGCAAATTATTGAGTGTATCGCTTTGAACATTGACATAAGTATTTTATTTCTGAATTGATTAATTCCAAAGATCCGGTTTTGCGGCATTTGCAATGCATGAATGCTTCTCATACCCGGTACTCTTTTATAATTTGCTTTTAAAGGTGGATTCAATAGGTGATTCATCTTCCGAAAAAATCAGGCATCGAAAAATCGGCCATCAGACTTTTTGTATTTTTTCATTGCCCTCTTTTTTTAAAACCTGATATTATAATTTATATAAGGAATGGCACTTCCGAAAATGGAAAGCTTGTAACCATTGATCACTCCGTTTTCGGAAATATAATAAACTGAATATGGATTTTTGCGGCCAGTAAGATTATATACGCCTATCGTCCACGAATTATGTGTTTTTTGATGTATTTTATGATTGCCTTCAATATTCATTGAAAAATCTGTGCGGAAATAATCCGGTATGCGGTAGGCATTTCGCCCCGCAAATAGTGTACGCGTGGATCCGGCATAATAAAATCTTCCTATGGGGAGCGTTATGGGCCGCCCTGTACTATAGGTGGCGTTTAATGAGGTGCTGAAGCGATGACTAAACCGGTAGTTACCGATCAGGGTTATATCATGTGGCTTATCATAATTGGCCGGGTAAAAAAGACCGTTATTGATTAATTCTCCGGCCAGGGGGTCGTCCTGTTTTAAAAGAATCCTCGACCAGGTATAACTAATCCATCCATTCAATTTTCCGGTTAATTTTTTTACCATAAATTCCACTCCGTAAGCTTTCCCTTTTGTGGATATCACATCTGTTTCTATATGATGATTAAGCACAAGGTTTGCACCACTCTTATAATCGAGGTAGTTAGTTATTTTTTTGTAATAGACTTCAAGCGATACTTCAATAGTATTTGATTTAAAATTTTTATACAATCCGAGCGAAACCTGTTCCCCGTATTGAGGACGGACGGAAGGATCACTTAATTTCCAGATATCTGTTGGAGCCATTGCAGCAGTATTTGACAGCATATGAATGTATTGCCGCTGGGTATTAAATGCGGCCTTTATAGAAAAGCTGTCTGTAAAGGCATAGCGGGCGGAAATGCGGTATTCCGGACCGGAATAATTTTTAATAAATTTACCTTTTTCATACACTTTGGTTCCTGTCATGTTGCTTTCCGTAACCGGTAATCCGGGAGCATATGTATTTACGGCTTTAGGCCCCAGGTAATTATAGAGCGAATACCTGAGCCCACCTTCCAGCGTAATTGCAGGTGTAATATTGTACCGGTCGTTCAAATACAAGGCAGATTCCAGTGCCTGCTCTGCAGTCAATTGATCGGGTAATACAAGGGATTCTTTGCCATTGGGATTAAAGTAACCGGGGTTCAGTGTATAATAGATGGAGTTTATTCCAAAGTCAATGATATGACTGTTATTCAGGTAATAGTTAAAATGCGCTTTAAAATAAGTTTGATGAATGTCAAACCCCATCTTATACGCATTCAGGGGAAGTTTATTGCTTGATATAGAATAGCTGTATTGATCCAAACCGCCGGTAATAAGCGTATTTATTTTATTATTAAAAATATGTTTCCATTTAAGAGACAGATTCCCGTTGCTATAACCATAAACAGTATCACTGTTGAGATTAAACCTGTCTTTGCTCAAATACGCGGTAAGATAGATAGTGTTTTTTTTATTGACCTCATGTGTTAAATTAAGATTGAGGTCATAGAAGCCTGCTTTACTATCTTTATATTGATCAGGTAAACTTTTTAACAACCAGTTGGCATAAGTAGTTCTGGCGCCAATAATAAACGAAGATTTATCCCTGATCAACGGGCCTTCCAGGTTAAAACGGCTGGTGAGTAATCCCAGGCCTGCGCCGCCGGTATACTTCTTTTTATTTCCTTCCCTGCTATTAATATTTAATACAGAAGCGAGGCGGCCGCCATAACGTGCAGGGATACTGCTTTTGTATAATTCCACATCCTTAACCACTTCAGGATTAAATGCTGAAAACATCCCAAAAAAATGGGAAGGATTATAGATAGTGGCATCATTAAACAGGATGAGGTTTTGATCTGCCGAACCTCCTCTTACATTTAAACCGGTACTTGCTTCTCCAACTGTTTTTACACCGGGTAAAGTAGTTACCACCCTTAATATATCAGCTTCGCCAAATACCACAGGCACCTGTTTGATGGTTTTAATATCTATCTTTTGCAATCCCATCTGGGTACCTTTTACATTGCTGATTTTCTGGGCAGCGATGGTAACGTTCTTAATAGTTAAGATCTGGCTCTGCATTTCAATATTCAATTTCCCATCACTGTACAATTGTAACTGCCGCCTGGTATCCTTCATTCCCAGGCTCTGCATATTTATTACATGACGCCCCCTGGGCAGGGAGACAGTAAAATATCCAAACTGGTCAGTTAAAAATGAGATGTTTAGTTTATCAACATGCAAATAAACTCCTGCCAGCGACTCACCGGTTTTTGCATCAGTAACGTAGCCTGCCAAAATTACATTGTTTTGAAGCGAAGGGGAAGATTTGTCACCAATCTCATATATTTTGTTTTCCAGTGTAGCTTTCGGTTCATTTTTTTCCGAAAAGGCGTCTTGTTGATTAGCCACTTTATTTGGATCTGTATTAATTCCGGGTCTTCCCCCTATGGCAACAGCGGAAGGAAGCTCAGTGTTAATGCGTTTCCCCTTTGTAATGAATGCGTCATGCGGTGGAGCAATAGAAAATTGAAAATCGGTTTGTGCAAAAGCCAGTTCCAGAACTTCTGTTAACGGCCGTTTGTTGACATTGATATGGAAGGTTACGCTGTCAAATTGCGCAGCATCATAATAAAAATGAAGATTGGTTTGCCTTTCCAGCTCAAGTACCAACTGTTCAATACCAACCCCGTTTAAGTCGGCAGTGATCAGTTGTAAAGAATCTTTTTGTCCAATAACATCCTGCCGCCAAATTAACATAAACGCCACGATCAATATAGAGGAACCGCATTTTTTCATTTTATTTTTTTAAACTGTCATAGTATGCAGTTGCTTTGGTAAGCATATTTTGCCGGTCCCTGCGATAACTTAATTTGTTTGCTTTGATAAATTGCTGCACTGCTTTTTTACCGTCACCCATCAATTTAAACAGGTCTTTCCTGCTGCTTATTTTATATATCCTTTCATCTTTTTTTATGAAGTAATGGTCTTTTTGATCAGCATAACGCAGGATTTCTATATTGGTTAAAACTTCCCGGATGTTTTTTATTTGTTTTTTCAACAGGCATACTTTTCCATTATAAAGCAGGTTATAAAAACCGCTGGATTCCAGGTAATTTTTCACGCTGTCTCTTACCAGCCTTATAAAATCCGAATTAAACAGGTTGAAACTGTACACTTTTTCACTATGC
>JBDTWP010000455.1:0-5373 GCA_040006615.1 Ferruginibacter sp. | reverse complement strand
CCTAATTCGTGTAATAAAAAAATGATACGCCATATTATTGTTAACACAGCACTAGTTATGATAAAAGGCTGCCCGTAATGGCAACCTTTTATTACTTCATTAAATATTGATTATTACTTCACAGGGATCTCTACTTTTTTATTGCCCCAAACAAAACCAATTGCACCGGCTCCGACTGAGAACACCATCTTTTCTGCGGCAGGTTTTGCCTCAGCTACTTTTGTTTTAACACGAAGTATATCGTCATCGGCTTTGTAGGAAAATGCCCCCCATTGCTTCCAGGTTTTATTAAAGATTACTGTTACTTCCCCCTTATCAAAAATGGTGAACAGGCCATATTTACCGGCAGGTAATTTTTTACCCATCACCATTATGTCCTTATCGGTTTCAAATATCGTTGCTTCATTAGCGCCGGTGCGCCATACCTTTCCATCCATGGGTTCAACGTCCATACCGATGGTCCTGCCTTTTAATGAAGGCTGGCTGTAATCTACCGTGATCGTTGCTCCGCCAGCCAGCTTCGCAGTAACTATTGCAGGGGGGCTGGGCCTTTTGCTTTTATCATCATTTTGCGCATTTGCCTTTGTGGTTATCATCAGTCCGCTGGCAAGCAATGCCATTGCAAATAATTTTTTCATTGTCTATTTTTTAGAAACAAAAGTAATAATATAAAGTTGTAATATACAAATCACCAATGGCTTTTACCTGCCGTTCATCAATCTTATTTTCTGATACAGGTTCATATATTTGTAACCTTGAGGAAGAGAAGTTCTAACCCTGAACAAAAAAAACGGATCTTACCAGTACCTTAATAAGAAAATAAATTCGGTTACTCAGCAACTATTCAACTTATCAACCTGTCAATTAATTAAACCCCGCTTTGGCACAATTTTTTCAGTCTATCCCTTAAACAACAACTTGAAGAATTTTATACTTTTTTTGCTGGTATCCTCCGCTAATATCGCAAGGGCTCAAAAGATCGATAGTATTTATGTTAATCTATATACAGACAGCTTAAAAAAAGGCACATTCAATTATATCAATATCGATGGATTATTATCAAATGGCAGGTATCTGCCATTAGATAGCGCTGACCTTATTTTCTCAGCTTCGGCCGGCAAGTTTAGCGGAAACAGTTTATGGATTGACAATGATTTCAAAGATGATAAAGTAAATATCAAAGTGATCCTGAGAAGCAAACCTGCTCTATTCAAACAATTTGACATTTATATAAAGAAAAAACCGGATAACGAAAAGTTGAGGACGGCTGATGAAATCATCAATGACATGAAAAACACCAGGAAATCAAGAAAGAAGGGAAGCAGATCATCCTAAAATGGACATCAACGATACAAACCGGGAATGCCGGACATAAAAATGGCAAGTTACTTACATCGCACCGCTCAACCATTTACCCTTGCTACCTTCCGGTCCTGGGGGAGTTCAACAGGAGCTGGCCGTATAAGACTTGCCGGTGCAAATATATGGCAGTGAATTTAAATCAATCAATAAAATTTTATTTGGGCACATTCCTTTTTGTCGCTTCCGTTTTGAACCTGTGGTTACTGCGATACGAGCCCCGGCTTTATATCCTGCCTGCTGTCCCCCCAGCCAGCAACAATTATTTACCAGATCAGGCCGCGACCTGATCCTGCATGTCGATGGCAGATTCACCTTTTTATCCCTTTTGAAGTATCGTACCATAGAAAAAATGAAGTACAGGAAGTATCAGCGGATGAGGACGAGTACGCCGGCAAGCCTGGGAGGTCAATTAAACTTAATAACTATGGTAATCAACGTTACTAAAAACTTTCCGCCAGTCAGCAGGCATTGAGCTAAAAACTAAATCCCGCCCTGTCCGTTCTTGTATCTAATTTCCCAATTCCTATCAATTGGTCGGATTGATCCGTGAATGATTTGTAATAAACCAATATAGTGTAGGTATTTTCCGTCTCCCAATAATTACCTTCCAGTTCCGATTGCTGCTCCGGGTTATTCTGATCTACCAGCATGTACCCGTAACTGTAATAGCCCTGCTTCAAAAATTGGGTCCCTTCATAGATCCCCTTTTCGCTGTTGAAATGCATTTTGGAAGCGTCATTTAATTTGTAATCCGTTAACTGGCCAAATAAGTACAAATCTTTACCCTGGTATGGAGCCTGTGTGGGAGTTACATAACTAAATTGAACGGTTGCGAAATCTCCCTGCCAATAAGGATTGATAGTTTCATAGGTGGTTACCAGGTATAATCCATTCAGGTCCTGGTAATAAACATATTTCTGGCTTGTCCGGTCAATATCCGGTTTCACAAAAATTTTGGTGGCATCTTTTGAATAATCCGCCTTTTCCACCCTTTCACTTTGCAAACGGAAGCTTCTGAGATCGAGCCATCGCCATTCTTTACCTCCAGGGAAAACAAAATTATTTTCAGTGTTGTACTCCAAAGCATTCCCCCTGATAAAGGTTGGAAACACATTACCCTGGGCATTGTCCCAACGGTTATTTTGAAGTACAAGCACTTTAACCTGTTGATTGGCATTGAAAGCATTCAACCCGTCAAGGCTGACAGTAAACTTTAACCGCTGGTGTGATTTGAAGTATTGAGGCGTAAAAGGTTGAATGAACTGGGCCATCACGGATGATTTCGGATCGAGCACCAGCATCGCTCTTGTAAATGCCAGTTTGGTAGTATCGCCATCCAAATAAATTTTTAACAAATAGTTACCGCTTCTGGTGGGCAGGGAGTTGGCTTCAGGTAAAATAACCTGGTAATGGGTATAGCGCGTAAATGCAATGGAGGAAAAGCGGTAATTGGATATGCGCTGTTGAGTAAATCCTTTTATATAATCAAAAGGACTCAACCTCACTGGCTGCCATGCATAATCACATAACTGGTAAGTGTAATAATAACTTTTTACGTTGGCTTCCAAATCGTCAAAATGGAGCTCCAACCGGTCGCCGCTATTGAGTTTGTAAACTGGCAGTGCCTGCTGGTCACCATATACATGAAAGCGTACTGCCTGGATGTTTTTTTTAAAGATGGCCTCCGGATTTTTTTGCGCCCGCAAGGAAAATATCAACAGTAAGGAAACCGCGGTAAGGGTGAATGATTTAAAAAGATGCATGTGGTGATGAAAATATTTACTTTTGAAAGGTACTAAATTTATGCCGATTGAATATATCAGCTTTTATTGCAAACAGAATTGCCTTTAACCGGCAAAATACTTTTTCCCGTTTTATCATAAGGCTGGCCATGAGCGCTACAGCTATCAGTGTGGCCGTAATGATTGTAGCATTAAGTTTTGTAAATGGCTTTCAGCAGGTGATCAGTAATAAAGTATTCAGTTTTTGGGGGCATATCCGTGTTCAGCAGGACATTGAGAAAAGAGTGAGTATCGCGGAAGAATACCCCATTACAATGAATGATACGGTTGAAAATATAATCCGCCAAATACCCCAGGTAAAATCTGTGGAACGCTACGCCACTAAATCGGTGATACTTACCTACGGAACAGATATCGAAAGTATTTTGGTAAAGGGCGTTGATTCCACTTTTGATTATTCACGACTCAGCCCGTTTTTATTGGAAGGGAAATGGGTTTCATTTTCGGATAGCGGCTATAGTAAGGAACTTAATATTTCTGCCTATATCGCAAACCAGTTGAAAGTAAAGGTGAATGATAGCTTACTCTCCTTTTTTATTCAGCAGGACGGTACCAGGAGACCCAGGAAATTAAAAATAGCCGGTATATTTAAGACCTCCATCGATGAATATGACAAGCAGTTCGGGATTTGTGATATCAACCTGATCAGGCGAATGAATGACTGGAAACCAGGCCAGATTGGCGGCTACGAAATATTTTTGAATGATTACACCCAAACGGATTCTGTTGCCTTCCTTATAAAAAAGGAAACACCCCAGGGATGGAATAGTAAAACCATTAAAGAAATATATCCCAATATATTTGACTGGCTGGGTCTGCAAAATAATATAAAGCTGATATTAATTGGCATAATGATGATCGTGGCCGTTGTAAACCTTGTCACCTGCCTGCTGATCATTGTGCTGGAAAGAACTAGAATGACCGGCATACTGAAAGCGATTGGCGCAAGCGACTGGGATGTACAAAAGATATTCTTATATAACACCGCACTCATTGCCATTACGGGTATTCTTTTAGGCACCATCCTTGGCCTGGGAATCTGCTGGCTGCAGGAGAAAACCGGTTTTATTAAACTTGATGAGGAAGCTTATTATATGCGTGCAGCTCATGCACAGGTAGTGTGGTGGCAGATAATGTTAGTAGATCTGATCACTTCGGGAATTTGTTTTGCAACCTTAATCATCCCCACCATGCTGGTCAGGAAGATACAGCCGGTAAAAGCTATCCAGTTTCGTTAACAGTTTTCATCTGGACTCACCACGCTTCCTCCACTCCAAAAGAGAGGAGGCGGAGCTTTATAATGTTTATAAACATTTGTTCTTCCATATCTTCATTCGTTCATTAAACAACGGGATGCCGCGAAAACATAGTCTATATTCAAGTTGAAAAGATTTAACCCTTCCCTGATTCCAAAATCAATTTCCATTCGCAGGGTCAGGTCCCTACCCTCCCGGGTGGGCGGGCGGTGAGGTGACACGGGATAAAATTATTCCGGTGGCGACAGCCGCATTGAGCGACTCAGCCAGTCCAATTTTCGGGATGGTGATCTTTTCATCCGCCAGCTCCATAATATCGCCGCTTATACCCCTTGATTCATTTCCTATCAATATTATTCCCTCCTTTAGACCCTTCAATGCGTCGATATTTTTTCCGTTCAGCGCAGCCGCATAAATAGGAATACAACTATTTTTTTTTAACCATAAAGCCAGGTTTGTATATACCATTTCTACCCGGCCCAAACTCCCCATGCTACTCTGGACTACTTTGGGATTGTACATGTCGGCACAGCTTTCTGAACAAATAATTGCCTGCACACCAAACCAGTCAGCAATTCTGATAATGGTTCCAAGGTTGCCCGGATCCCGGATAGTATCAAGCGCGAGAGTGATCCTTTCCTTAATAACAATTTCACCCTCTTTGATTTTTTTAAATATGCCCAGGACCTGGTTAGGTGTACTTAATACCGAAATTTTTTCGAGTTCATACGCTTCAACTGCCTCCAAAGGTCCCTTGTAATGCTTTCTGATTTCCGGTTCTTTTTCTTTTAACCACTCTGCGGTACCCAAAAGATGTTCACATACAATTTTTGTTGAATTTAACAAGTCCATTACTACTTTACTACCTTCGGCAATAAAAGCATTTTCCGAGTCTCTGAATTTTTTGTGGTGCAAACTTTGGATATATTTGGTATATGTTTTGCTTAACATTG
>JBDTWP010000454.1:0-5417 GCA_040006615.1 Ferruginibacter sp. | reverse complement strand
ACCACGGCTTAGCGACAATTTGGAATGCACCCCCGGAATCCAATGATTTATTTGGTAATAATCGGAATACTATCTTTGTATAAATGTTTTTTATTTTATAGGCTGTTTAAAAATGATTTAAACAGTGCTATTTATGTTTTTTATTGCTACGAATGCACGAATAAAGACCGGTTACATCTATCTTAATCTTTCCTTTATAATATTCAATATGCTCTTTTTTTTATAAAAAATTGTTATTATGCAAAAGAAAAAACAGGGTTCGTCCCGAAGAAATTTTATTAAACAAATTACCGGCAGTACCCTGGCCCTTGGTGCCGGATCCCTTGCAGCTTTTGCAGCAGAAGAAAAAACTGAAGAACGAATGCTTTATTATCAAAAAAATATACAGTCAAATGACAAAATTAATGTAGCAGTAATCGGTATGGGAATTATGGGTAATAACAATGTCAACACTGCTTTGAAAGTTCCCGGTGTGCAATTGGTTGGGGTATGTGATCTGTACACGGGCAGGCTGGAACGGGCAAAGGAATTACACGGCAAAGATATTTTTGTTACCAATGATTATAGGAAAATTTTAGGCAGGGAAGATATAGACGCAGTAATAATTGCCACGGGTGATCACTGGCATGCACGTATTACCAAAGAAGCCCTCCAAAAAGGAAAGCACGTGTATTGTGAGAAACCAATGGTGCATAAAATAAATGAAGGGCTGGGGGTGATAGCAGCACAAAGGGCCAGCGGGAAAATCATGCAGGTAGGAAGCCAGCGCGTGAGCAGTCTTGTTTATGCAAAGGCGAAGGAGCTTTACAAGTCAGGAGAAATAGGAAAGCTCAATATGGTAAATGCAGTTTACGACCGGCAGGATGCCCTTGGTGCATGGGAATATACGATGCCCGGTGACGAATCTCCGGAAACTGTTGACTGGGACAGGTATATTGCCGGGATGCCCAAGATGCCCTACGATGCTAAAAAGTTTTTCTGGTGGCGAAACTATCGTGAGTTTGGTACCGGTGTGGCGGGCGACCTGTTTGTTCACCTGCTTTCAGGCACGCATGTTATCACAGGTTCCAAAGGCCCCCATGCAATATTTGCCTCCGGTCAGTTGTGTTATTGGAAAGATGGCAGAAATGTTCCTGACGTGATGACTGGTATTATGCAATATCCTGAAACACCGGATCATCCTCCTTTTCAGCTTACGCTGCAGGTTAATTTTGTAAGTGGAACAGGGGGTTCGGAAGTGATACGGTTTGTAGGCGATGAAGGGACTATTGATATTGGCGGGGATGGATTGACCGTGCACCACAGCATCATGTCAAAAGCCCCCGGAATTGGAGGCTGGGACGCGCTGGAAACTTATCCCAAAGCGATGCAGGAAACGCTGGTTCAACAATATAACCGGCAATATAGCCAGGAGCAACAAAAAAGAGTAATTAAGCCGGACATAATATATAAAGAGCCAAATGGCTTCGATGAGCACCTCGAGCACTTCACTAATTTTTTTGATAGTGTAAGAACGGGTAAGCCGGTAGTGGAAGATGCTGTATTTGGTTTCAGGGCCGCCGCACCCTGCCTCGCCTGTAATGAAAGTTATTTTGGAAAGAAAATAATATCCTGGGATCCTGAACATATGAAAATAATATAAGTGATGGATGGTTCATGGTTTACGGTTTAGTGTTTAGTGTTTACTGTTTACTGTTTACTGTTTGTAAACCGCAAACAGTAAACCGTAAACAGTAAACACTAAACCGTAAACAGTAAACAGTAAACGGTAAATTCATCCATCACCAATTCATATTTGGGAGGATCGTTAAAACCCGGAAACTTCATTGCAAACAGTCTTGCGTACCGCGAATAGTCAAAATGCTTTGACATGGCGTCTGCAGTGTTCTTTAAGTTTCTATAGAAGTAGTTTTAAGAATTATAAAATTATTATCTGCTGTCTTTCCGGTTATAAATATATCTATCTCTATTTCTCCGATCCTGAATATTAATGGATCATCCAATACCATTTCAAGATATTTCTTCAACTTCAAAAATCGCCTGCCATTCTTTTTCTGTTCGTCATCCATCCAATCCTGCGGATTAAAACGGTCAAAGAAATCTTCAAAAAGGATCTCTTCCGTTAAGGAATCTGCTGGTTTTCCGGAAATTTTATAGAGTTCGTCTTTCAAATTCTCCTTCGCTGATATTGTTGATATTTCAATTAGATAATCCGACTCACTTGGATAATATAACTCTTCCGTTAGTTTTTTTAACTTGCTGACAATTTCTGCGACAGGATCAGCTGGCGGCAAATTTCCACCGCCATAATTCCGGTCTTCCTGTAGATCTCCACCTGATTTGTAAATTAAAATCCTGCTTGGTTTATTCTTCCTGGCAAGGGTGATAATTTCTTTCAAAAGATCAGCTTTGTTTTTTCCCTCTTTTAAAGGGATATACTGTGTTATTTCCTCAACAATTTTCCAATCTCCCTTTTCAGGTACCAGGTGGTAGGTTTTTCTTCTGTTAAATAAAACTTTTCCCATATGTAGTCTTTTTATAAATTTAAAATAATACCCCGGTTGAATTAAACTTTTTCCGATAATTATGCACAGCAAAGATTCATCAATACTAATATACATTTCTTTTTCAAGAATGCAAATTCCAATAGGGATGCATTTCAAATTATCGCGGCAACAGGTGGCTTGTGACACAGACCACGGCCCGGCCCCGGTCGGTGTCGCCACCATAGCCGGTCAACTTAAGGATTTTGCCTACAATTCTTTAGAGCCGTAGGTTCGTCAAATATTATAACATCGGATTTTAATCCGTTGATAGTTTAGGCTTTTCTGCATCAATATTTTCTGGCGAGTCTCGCTCGAACCTGGGTTGGACGGGGCCCGGTCGGAAATGAATTGCCACAGGCTTTAGCCTGTGGATAATGTAAAATGCGGTAAACGACGGCTTTAGCCGAATTTAATTTAAGCATATTCCTGATTGGTTTGGCCAAAGCCAAAAACGAATAAATTTGTTCCCCCAGCTAAAGCTGGAGGCAATTTATTAAACCACTTCCAACCAAAGGGGTGTATACTACTTTGTCGCACCCTCGGAGCGGGATGAATTTGGAATGCAAATTCCATTAGCTTTAATAATAATGCAAGGCAGATAATCTTTGCCGCCAAAGTTTCTCCCCGCCGACCTGGTATTTTAGAAGGAATAGCTGGTTAGGAAGCGCACCATCATAGTGTACCGTTCACAACTTTGTATAGTAATTTTTGAAAAACTTTATGCACCCTGTTGAAGAACACTACGTTTTTGATTCGATTGGTGCGCTGCGGCTCACTTTAAAAGTATAAAAAGAGCCAGGCACCTGCATTCTGAACATCATCGCGTCCTCTTTTCCGCAACCTTTATTTGGATCGGCTGCGATCTTCCATGGTCGTGGTTGGTGGCATCACCACTCAGGGGAGCAATTCAATTTGTAAACGGAATAAATCCTGCGCCTGTTTGTAAACTGTAAAGGAAACCTTAACTTCAATACTTATGAGATATTGCTGGCTGCTACTTTATCTGCCTGTTAATGTACAAGTTTTTGCTCAGCCAAAAACTGATACTTTATTACAAAATATGCTTCAACGCAACGGTAATGAATTGCTGCAACAGGTTTTGAAACTAAAAGATAGTTTTCGCGTGCAGATCATTTACACACAGATCAACAGGGATAAGCACAATATTCCATCGTTCAAAAATTATTATTTTAATACGGATACCAATCTTTATTTTAATCCCGCATCAACAGTAAAACTACCGCTTGCCCTGCTTGCCCTGGAAAAGCTGAATAACATGAAGATAAAGGATGTAAACAAATATACCGCCTTGCAAATTGACAGTAGCTATCCCGGACAAACCAGGGTTTATTACGACTGTACAGCAGAAAATATGCTGCCTTCTATTGCGCATTTTATTAAAAAGGCTTTTCTTGTAAGTGACAACGATGCTTACAACCGCCTGTACGAATTTACCGGACAACAAACCATTAACAGGAACCTGCGCGATAAAGGATATAAAAGTTTACGGATTACCCGACAATTCCTTGGCTTAACGCAGGAAGAAAACCGGCATACCAATCCAATGCGTTTTATAAAGGAAAACGGCAGTTTAATTTATTCACAGCCGGCAGCCTATAATACAGATTCGTTTTACTTTGGCAAAATCATTAAAATTGGCAAGGCTCATTACAACAATAAGGACAGCCTGGTTAATGAACCGATCAATTTTACAAGGGTCAATAATGTTCCGCTTGAATATTTACAACAAATGCTGCAGTCCGTTTTATTTCCGTTATCGGTTCCCGTAAAACAGCAATTCAATTTAACCCGTGATGATTACAAATTCCTTTACCGTTATCTTTCGCAATACCCGTCAGAAACAAATTACCCAAAATATGACAGCGCCCAATATTACGACAGCTATGTGAAATTTTATTTCAGGAATGGCAATCATCAACTGCCGACTTATATCCGTGTGTTTAATAAGGTTGGCTGGGCCTTTGGATTTTTGATTGATGTAACTTATGTTGCCGACTTTAAAAACAAGGTGGAATTTATGCTTAGTTCAACGCTTTATACAAACAGCGATGGAATTCTTAACGATGATAAATATGAGTATGAAAGCATTGGCTGGCCGTTCCTGTACGAACTTGGCCAAACAGTATATCAATATGAATTAAAGCGCCCTCGAAAATTTAAGCCAGGCCTGGGAAAGTTTATTGTGCAGTATGAACAGCGCAATCTGAATGATACGAGGCCAACAGTAAAAAATGTAGATAATTAACGAATTCCCTGTGCAAAGATTAGTTGCGTTTATTAAACCTGCCGCTGCTACAGCCATATTAAAAAATGTCAATTGCCATCGCATTCAATAGTAAAACAAAAGCAAATGAGCAGTTTTTGCAAAAGACTTTGAGAAATAATAATTAATATTGGGAAATTTTAAAACCACTTTGTATGATAGGCAAATTAACTGAACAGCAAATTGAAGAAATTTTAAAAGAGAATGTATCAGGCCACCTGGGCTGCAATGACGGCTTCAATTCTTATATTTATCCTATAAATTACCTTTACGATGGCAAATATGTTACCTGTCATTCACAAACAGGATTCAAAATACAGGTGATGCGGCAGAATACAAGGGTTTGCCTGCAGGTAGAAGAAGTAAAAAATCATAAAAATTGGAAAAGTGCGATGTTACACGGTGAATACCAGGAACTGGATGACGGGCAGGAACGCCATGATGCCATGAAAGCATTTGTTGATCGCAGGCTTTTTGTGAAAGTAACTGAAACTGATATTTTGCCTGACGATGAACAGGAGGGGGACGAACAAGCGGAAAAGGATAGGAGGCCCACTATTTTCCGAATTGTGCCCGATGAAAAAAAC
>JBDTWP010000453.1:0-5424 GCA_040006615.1 Ferruginibacter sp. | reverse complement strand
CCTTTTTTGCCATTCTTTTTTCTTTTCCTTATCGGCAATAACTGATTTGGCATAGGCCACTGCTTCGCGGAACAGGTTCCTGCATTTACGTTGCCCGGGGAAAGCGATTATCTTTGTCATATCCGGGAACTTTGTTTTTATTATACCATAACGGTAATGTTTAATCACATATTCTTTCCCGATTGCCCCTTGTATCATTCTTTGAACAAATGATAATTTGACTCTATTTTTCATAACATTTTTGTTTTCTAATCGCAATATCTGAAATCATATCTCTATTTCAAAATATGCGGGCCAGTATTGCCGCTTTTTGCCGCTTTTTGCCGCTTTTTACCGCTTATTGCCACATTCCCGGGATGAGTCAGGGAGTAACCATACATGGTTTTCTATATGATTTGTATACGGCAGATATACCACAGGTATACGGCAGGTATACGGCAGCTACGAAGGATGCAGCTTTTTAATATAATATTTTAATGGCTGCTACCTGATTTTTTGCTGCCTGTTTTTTTCTCCCTGTCTGAAGCTGCTTAAATTTTATTTTTGCCACGAATGAACACGAATTAATTGTGTTTTATATAAAATTAACCGGCAATCAATTAAATCCATATCCCAACAACATGAAATCCCACAATCACCACAAAGGCACGACCAGGGTAGAGATCTACCATGGCCGCAGTCACACAAAAAAGTGGAAGAACAATTTAAAACCGAAGCGATCAGGCATACGAATAAAGGAACGAAAGAAACAAAAAATTGCAAGTCAAACCAACCCAGTAAATATCTCTTTACAAAATGCCAGGTTTTTTAAAAGCAAATCCGTCCCTATCAAATCAACCCCATTTTCGAAAAGCAGGAACAAGGTGTTTTTCATTAAACACAAAGTGGCAAAGAGTTCGAAAGCTATAACACCTCTCCGCTACTGCGGAGAGGCTAGTAGGGGCCTTCATCTTTCGCGAAAGGTTTGTAGCTTACGCCCCGGATTACGAAAACATTTATCCAGGGCTAAATATCGAATTGTTGCATGCTTGTTGGTAGACATATTTCGTATTAGGTAATAGTTTTTAAAGTTTTTATTTTTTCGGATTAACCATTTCTAACAACATCGTATATTCTCTTGCATAAATCAAACTAATTCCGGCATAGCCATTAATGCTTTCTTCCGAATTCACTTTCCTCTAGTCAGCCCGGGCCTGTTGAAAAAAAATACTCCCTCTAAGAGAGTATATCAATGAATGAACTACCAGGATGATAATGATAATACTTACCACTCTGTAACTGAAACAGGAACAATAAACCAGAATGAGAATAATAATGAAAACAAAACCGATAATGAAGCAAGAAACATGATGGATCTAACATAAAATAAAATTTTAATAATTAAAAAATAAATATGTAACCATCAGAACCAAAGTCCCAAAAAAAAACAAATAAAAGTAATTGTACAAATAAACCTGAATAGATCAAATTCCTTTTTTTTGCTGCCTTTGAGCAAAAAAAAGAGAGCGGATGAGCTGTAGTTCAGCCAACTTAATTAGCCCGGTTTATTTGGTTTTTTTTGGCTGGCCCTAACTTTGTGTAATGTTTGTTTTTTTTATAGTTGAATAGGAAGTACCGCATGAACAAAAGATTTTGCAGTAAATTATACGGTTTCGATTATAAATAAATTAGGATGGAAAGAAAGAATATATACTCCAGAATAAAACTCGATCGGGGAAGGAAATAATAGCGTTGTATTTAAAGAATTTATTCTACCCAACGCAACGTCCCTGGCTCACCCTTAAGTCTTGAGAGACCTTTGCTGGTAAAAAATCAGCAATCCTACGAATACGGGACGGATAGTAAAACAAAAATGGATCCTGACTACTAAACAATACATGTGGCCCAGCCACAACTAGCAAGTCTGTAGCATGGTTCATTTTTAAACAGCCATCAACATCTTTACCCCCTGGTTGCGTTAACTGGTACTTTGGCCGTAAGCCTCTAACCAGCCCCATGATTGTGAAATGAGAGATATAGGAAAGGTGTCGGAATCAGGATTAAAGGATTAAAGGATTTTAAAATGAATTATAGGTACTGAGGCGGAGGGCCGTATTGGTATCGATGTATTATTTTACTAATTAAAGATTGTCAGAAATTTCAATTTGGTACTTGTCTATAAAATTAACCGGGTGAGTGACTTTGGGCACTGGACAAGAGTCCGTCGCCTGGTGGGAATTATACTACTCGCTCCAGGCAATCTGAGGATGCAAAGGATGTTTTCAAGAAAGTGGAAGTTTCTCGTTTAATTTACTAAGAATGGAAGTTGCCGCTAAATCCGATTTTATCCTTTGTTGTTTACCCTTTTTCCTGGATCGGATTAATAAATATATAAACAACCCTAATATTATGACTGCGGTTATTAGGATAAATAACAGATAAAATTTACCTGCTTGTTTTGGATATGATGCTGGGGGGTATGGTTCCGGATATATTATTTTAGGGGTTGATTTAACGAGTTGCGTGTCTTTTTTGTTTACTATAACATCTATACTGTCTTCTACCAGGGTCTTAAGTTTGTCTTTTACTTTTATTGGTTTCTTATGCTTTTTGTTAGTATTTGGTTTGATAAGTATTAAACTATCTTCAATTGGTTTATAAAAGTCTATGCTATCTTTTGGATTCTTAATTTCTAAGCTATCGTCAATTGGTTTGATAATTTTAAAGCTATCAACCATTGGAGGGATATTTTGAATACTATCGATCATTGGGGGGTTAATTTTAATTCTATCCCTTCCGGTCCTTGACGATTCATAAGATAACTGAAGCCTGATTCGTTTTTTTGAACGGTTTCTGTCATATAGATTAAAAAAAACAGGAGAGGCAACAGATTTATGTGTAGATTGTCTCTCAAGATTTCCGATTTTAATTACTTCTTTTCTCAATTCGATATCATGTGTTTCGCCGACTGAATCACAACTTACCGCGATTGACACATCTTGCAAATTAAAATTTGATTGGTTTGTAACCAGGATTAATATTGATTGTCCCACTGGCTTGTATCTGAAATCTATACGGTCAGTTGGTTGATTTAAAGTCATTCTAAATGCAGGCATTACCGGATAAGGGACGTCTGCCTGAGTAACAGGATTTCTAAGGATAATATTTCTTCCTATTGGAAATTTCAAGTGATTAATATATACAACTACATCTACTAAATATTGATTCCTTCTATTGAATGTTGGAATTTTAACCAATATTACATTTTTCTCTATTTTTTTAATTACGCCTGGGACTTGATTAAATAAAACGGAAACACTATCAGATTTCAAAGGAAAATTGTTTCCTGAAATATTCAAAATTTCGCCTGGGGTTATTTCTTTTAAATTTAAACTCTTAACTTCAACCATCGTGTTCGGCGGCAGGTTTGCAGTGTCCCCCGGACGAATAGTTACGATATTTGTGGAATCATTAACCGGCAAATCTACCTGGCTATTATTTTTAAAAATAAAGAATCTTGATAAAAAAAACACCAATGATAGAAATATGCAAATAATAAGAATGGCAGGCCTTTTTATAAAATTTAAAAAAGAACCCGGTACTATATTTTTATGTTCGATTACATTTTGGAGATCTATCCATTGATAAGCAGCAAGTTTCTCATTCAAAGTACAATCATCAAGCAACACAGGCAGAATATCTTTCTTTTCATTTAATGCTTTCTCAAACTCATTATAAACTTCTTTTGATTTAGCTGAATGCTTGCACCAAAAAATAATAATTATTTCCGATTGTTCTAAAGCGCTTATTATTTGAGGTTCCCATTTCTTCCCTGCTTTAATATCATTTGTATCCTGAAAAACCAGGTCTTTACGCAGTGCGCTTATTAATTTCACAATGGGTGAAACATACTTTGCATCTTCATGACTATACGATATAAAGACACCATATTTCTTCTCGTTAGATATCATTATGATTTGTTGACATGCTAATATAAGGACAATTTTAAAGATTTACTATCAAGAAAGATATATGAACTGGATTATGGGAGTAGATATGGTCTTCATGTTTTTATATATTGAGATAAAATCACCGGGTTTTAACAACGATTACCAGTGCCAACATTCTAAGTTGAATTATAATTAAAATAATTTTTAGACTCTAATGCATGGGGCTTAGAGAATTACCGGGCTTTTTATTTAATCCAACATTATCTTGATATGACAATACATTCCAATCCGGAGAAGCACTTACCATGTTTCCTGAACCTTTAATTTTAAATATAAATACAAGAATTCAATATATTGTTGTAGGTGATGGTCATTTTGTTTTGCGGTGATTTTTTGTACATCCATTTTGTTTGAAAGTTTGTTTTTAATGGTGAGGCTTTGTTTGGCAAGGTTGATTGTTTATTCAAGTCAACTTCACCGGATAACTTTACAGCGAAATCTGTTGGGTAACCAATGGCAATTAATTCCAGTTTCCCTTTATTGTATTTTGGGCATATTGTAATGTCGTGGCCATATTGTTCCAGCATTCTTTGTGCTAGGAGGTATGTCCACTTTCGGTGGAAGGGGTGATAGGTTCATTTGCTTTCGTACCGCATTCAGCCTGTAAATTTTTCCCTGGTTTTGCATAAATCCATAATGCCGGTGTGATTGCTACCTTATGGGTGTACGTGCCCAGGTATTTTATTTCCGCAGCTACATTGCCAATGAGGCTTTTGGTATATACATTCCATTTTTTAAGGGCTGCCTTTTTTATTTGTTTTTCTACCGGTATGCCTGCTGTCTGCAATTAGCCTGCTGATAAAAGCTTCCGTAGTTTTTCTAAAAAGAAGCCTTTGTAAACCAGTTTTAATACAGCAGCAGGAATTAAAAGCTTTCCGTTGGCAAGATTTTCCCTCCTACTTATTGCCTTTTACTCTGCCACCGCTTACAATGCATTGCACGTGTGGATGAAAGCTAAGGTCCTGGCCCTCCTCCTGTATGCTTCGCACGGGACAGGCAGGTATGTTATACGGCGGTAATGCCACACGTAGTTCCCAAATATGGAGGATTGCCCGAAAGTTGTAACAGGGTTGCTGACGCTGAAAACACTTTCATTTTTATTACCCCTCTTTTTAAATCTTAAAGAATAACGACCATTTTACTTAAGCCTTTCATTCAACAGGGTACCGGGCAGATAATAGGATATACTTGCAAGTGGCAGAGAGAAATTGGTAAATATGGAAAGCCCTTTTGATGATATATGGCAATAGCGAGGAATATAAGGTAGATAGATTGCCGCAACCGACAATTCAAAAATGCGTATATTAAGTATTTCATTTTCAATATGGAAAAGAATTGCAAGGGCGTATATTTGCATAGAGCATTGAGGCAAGCTTTTCTGTTGCACGCCATTTTTTTGGCCTCCATTCAAGTTGACAGTACCAAGGGAAATTTC
>JBDTWP010000452.1:0-5445 GCA_040006615.1 Ferruginibacter sp. | reverse complement strand
ACGGGCAGAGACTCGCCTGGGAAATCGAAAATAAAGAGACATCGCCTGGGAAATCAAAATAAGGAGCGATAAGATAATCCACTAAGAATTTCTCCCTTTCCCAGGCGAGTCCTGCATGTTAAAGTTTAAAGATTAAGGAAATGTTTATGCAGGACCTGCCGCAATGCGAAGGGAACAGGGTTGCCAACCCTTAAGAATCGTGAATGGTCAAAGGTCAATTGTCAATGGTGCGCAGGGTTGCCAACCTTTGAAAGGTTGGCAACCCTTATAAATCCTGAATCCTGAATGGTCAATCATCAATCATCAATCATCAATCATCCTCTACCCTCCCCCATTTCTCACCCTTTGACCCCACTCATTTTTTTTATCACCTGGTGTATTTAACCATGTGAAACGATGCGGATAAATTTATTTGGCATACCAACAGCTAAGCGTAAACGCTCCGCTTTATTAGTAACAATTATTATTAACAATTAAAAACAATGCCGATTCAAGCGGGAAACATGCCCGTTTTAGGTCTTGGGGATGAAACATTGTGCTGAAGCATGATTGTTCTGCCCCTGATAGTTCTGATTGTGGTTGTATTCATATTACCCCTGAAAGGCTTATCTGCATAAATATTGTAGGAAGAATCTTCCGCGGCCAGTTCTTTGGTAATATCATTCAATGAAAAATCATTACCGCTTACACATAATATAAAGTCCATATATCAATTTTGTTTTGGCACTTTTGTTCCTTAATAACAGAAGTTCAAACGGGATTTAAGGAACATAATAAGCTGATTTGGAAAGAGATTTTTTAAATTGAAATGCGCCTGAATTTTGTGTTGTATATTTGTAACCTGCATTTCTAAAAATTGTTAACCTCTAAACCTAACCATAAAATACCTTTTAAACTCTACATATATACACATTTAAAATGTAACTAAATTGGGTGCATCCCAAATTGTCGCGGCAACAGGTGGCTTGTGTCCCCACAAACCACGGCCCAGCCTCGGTCGCGCTCCACCGACCGAAATCAGGAGCGACTCCGAAGATTTAATAAAAACTAAAAATACATTCCAATGAAAAAACATGACACAAATAATAAGAGAAGGGATTTATTAAAAGGATTGGCAACACTCCCCTTTTTAGGATATTTTGGTATTGCTTTTAAAGAAAATATTGAATTGGAATTAAGTGAACAAGCCAGGGACACGCTGCCCACTTTGAAGATTGGAACACTTGACGCGCCAAAGCAGAAACTATTGCCCCCAACAGGAAACAGTAAAAATCGTTTACGCGTTGGCTTTATAGGTAATGGCTGGAGAAGCGAACAATTATTGTTTTCCTTCGGGTATATGCACCCCGAAATGGTGAAGGAAAATATAGTTAAAGGAAAATACAGTGAAATTTTGCAATCCTTTTTGGAACAGGAAGATCTGAATGTTGAGTTTGCAGGGGTATGCGATACGTTTTCCCTTCATGCCCAACACGGGTATGAATTTTCGTTAAACGATGTAAGGCCGGGAGGTGGAAAAGGGCAAACAAAACCGGCAAAAATATTTGCTAACTACAGGGATATGATTGCAAGCGATGAAATTGATGCCATTGTTGTTTGTACACCAGATCATTCCCATGCTAAAATTGCAATAGCCGCAGCCAAAGCAGGTAAACATGTGTACCTGGAAAAACCAATGACCCAAACCATTGAAGAAGCGGTGGAGTTAAGAAATACGATTAAATCTACGGGAGTGGTTTTTCAGTTAGGGCATGAAAATCGCCAGCAGATGAGTTTTAAAATGGCCAAAGAAATGTACGAAAAAGGAGCGTTAGGAACGGTTTCTATGGTACAAACGTTTACCGGCAGAAATGGAAATTATGGCGCCTGGATAAGGGAAAGGAAATTTGATAAACAGGGAAACGAGCATAATATTAATTGGGAAGAATTTCTTTCGGGTAAACCTATGTGTGCATTTGATCCCAAAAAATATTTCAACTGGCAACGTTACAGCGAGTATGGAACCGAGATGGTTGGCAATGATTTTACTCATAAGTATGATTGCGTGAATCAGGTTTTAAACCTTGGGATCCCTGAAACAGTTATTGCAACCGGAGCTCAATACTACTATAAAAATCACGGCGATATGATGGATGTTATCAATGCGATTTTAAGTTACCCCGAAAGGGGGCTTTCATTAACGTATGATGGCACATTAAAAAGTTCGGTGTACATGCAATCCAGGATATTTGGTTCCGAAGCAACGATGGATATTGACCTGGCGCTGATGATGTATAAAGATGGGGATGGAACCAGGTACAAAGATGTTGATATTGACACAGCCAACCCGATGTATTATTATGCCCCGGCCGGGGCAGATGCTGTAACTTCCGCAACAGCAAAAACTTATTTGAAAGGTGGCTATGGCGCTACTTCGATTGATGGTAAAGTGATTGATGCTTCTCTTTTACATGTTAAAGAATGGGTTGATGCCATTCGTGGACAGGGCAAAACAAGTTGCAATATTGATGTAGGATTTGAAGAAGCGGTTACTTTTAACCTTATAAATTTAGCTTGTCTGCACAAAAAAATAGCGAGATGGGATAAGGTAAATGAAAAAGCAATTATTGGGTAAACGCTAGTTGAATTGGGGATGCACACATTGAATTTTGTTGTAGAAATAAAAAATGAAAAAATGAAAAATGAAAAAATAACAACGGGAGAATTCTCAAATTGGCAAACCTATTCACTAACTTTTTTGCGGATATTGATTGGTTGGCATTTTTTATACGAAGGCCTGGTAAAACTATATACCCCCGGTTGGACAGCAAAAGGATATTTACTTGGCGCTTATGGCCCCCTTGCCCCTGTTTTTAAGTGGATGGCGCAATCTAAATCTATATTAACTTTTGTAGATGTTCTTAATGAATGGGGGTTGGTTTTAATAGGGCTAAGCTTGTTTGTTGGATTGTTTTCAAAATACAGTTCGCTTTGCGGAGTGGCTCTACTATCTTTCTATTATTTGGCATATCCTCCTTTTGCCGGATTAGGCACCAACACACATGTTGAAGGAAGTTACTGGATTGTAAATAAGAATTTAATAGAAATGGCCGCCCTGTTTGTTTTGTACCAGTTCCCTTCAGGTTATATAACGGGCATTGACAGTTTTTTTAAATACCGTAAGCGGGATATTGCGAAAGAATAGTCACAAACACAGAATGAAGAAAAATCTTTTTATTCGTGCATTCGTGGCGAAAAATTCATTCGTGGCAACAAAAGAACTATTAACCAAAGCATGAAGTATTTGAATTATATTTTGTTCTGTCTTTTATTCCTCGGCTTTGTTTTTTTAATGAAACCAAGGACAATTCTAAAAGAATTTCATTTTGAAGGGAATGCCCAGGGTACAACTTATCATATTAGTTATTTTGCTGCTGAAAGTATTGTTGGATACAAACAGTTTGATAGTATATTTTATAAAATTGACAGTTCGCTTTCAATCTACAAACCATATTCGCTCATCAGCCGGTTTAATAATACTAACGGTGATGTGGAAATGGACCGTCATTTAAAGATCATTGTTCAGCGGTCGCTGGAGATATATAAAAAAACAGGTGGTATTTCAGATATAACGGTATATCCGATTGTAGAGGCATGGGGTTTTGGTGCAGAACGGAAGTCTGCCCTTCCTGATCCTGCAACGATTAAAAATTTACTTCCCTGCGTTGGGTCTGATAAAATTTTTATGGATAATAACCGGTTGCGAAAAACAAACCCCTGCGTTAAAATTGATGTTAATGGAATTGCACAAGGTTATACGGTTGATGTAATTGCTGATTTTTTGGAAAAGAACAGGATTCAAAATTACGTGGTGGAATTGGGAGGCGAACTACGGGTAAAAGGACATAAACAACCTGGCAATGTTTTGTTCCGGTTAGGAATAGAAAGCCCTGCCAAAAATAGTTTTGATAAGTTCAGCATAAAAAAAATGATTCAATTAAAAGAGGGAGCTGTTACTACTTCTGGCAATTACAGGGAGTTTATTGAAAAAGGCGGTAAAAAAATTTCACATTTAATGAACCCGAAAACGGGGTATCCTTTGCAAAATGAAATGATAAGTGTAACCATCTGGGCCCGGGATGCCATTACTGCCGATGGATACGATAATGCGTTAATGGGAATGGGTTTAAAAAATTCATTTGCATTTTTAAGTAAACAAAAAGAAATGGAAGCCTATTTTATTTACCATACCGCAAATGGGGCAGTAGCAGATACTGCGACAGTTGGGTTTTATAAAGTGATGGAATAATAGAAATGCCCTCCCCTTTCCATTAATGTAATCGGTAATTGCAAATACACAAATTTTCGTAACAAGAAGTACACAGATTTTGGCAACAAGGAATGTAGAGTTATTTCCTTTCCGGGGGTCCCCCGGAAAGGAAATAACTACTTAGTCGAAAACAAATCCGGTAATTATGAACGCATACTTAACTTCAGGTTAGTATCATAATCTTCGGGTAGGAATGCCGCTCCCCTACTCCCACTTTAAGCGGAGGGGCATTAAATGAGTAACACCCTATATCGCGGTGAGAGCCAGGTAGAACCCGGTCATATTTTTTGAGCAGAGCGACCAGGACTGGCATATCTGAAAAACTTAGTCCTTTACCTATGGCGGGGCTGCCGGCTGCGAGACGGAGATCCTCAAATGGAAACGGGGAAGATAGTTTATAATCTGTCATGTTCCTAAACTTTGGTAACTTATAAAAACTATTTCGTTCAAAACCCGGTGGATAATGGACCTGGCTTTCCGTGAACAACGTACTTGCGTAGTATGCCTTCAGAGTTGCGAATTTGTGGCCAGGTGCATATTTGTCATCTTCGTTAAATTCCAAGCATTGAAAGGCCGGGTGCGTGTCTGTTCCCAGCCTGTAATAAAGATTCCCATCTATAATATCCTTGAAGCCGGGAGAGGGTAACATTACGACCGGTTTTCTTAATGTGGCGCTATGATTTATTCCTACGAATATATTATTAAAAGCTGTCCTTGGCTTTAAAGGAGTTCCTTTGGGATACAGGTGGGTGAAATACGCATGTGGTCCTTTTTCATTCAATGCCAGGATGGTATTTTGAAAGATATGATAATTTCCCGAGGGACCGTTACTTTTATGCAGCCATCCATGTCTGAATACTTCCCTTTCACCTTCTTCGTTTTGAGCGTCCGGGTGAAAAGGGCGGAAACTCGCTGTGGGCTGCCGCAGGTCTATCAAGTTACGGTAGATATACCATGGACCCCCTTGTAAGGGAGCAGATGCTTTCCCAATGTAACTGAAACAGGTAAGGCACCTGGTAAAAACATTGTGATGAACTTTTAACGTATTGCCTTTTTTTTGGTCGATATAAATCGCATCATCGTTCATGTTGGTGATGAGATTATGATGAAAATCTACGTCGCCGGGCAGCTTCAAA
>JBDTWP010000451.1:0-5463 GCA_040006615.1 Ferruginibacter sp. | reverse complement strand
CTAAACTCGTTAGCTTGCTTTTCTTTCCCGTTATATAAATATTTGTTTTGAAGTTCCCCTGCCGCCTTAGAACTAATACCGCTCATCGTCAACCCGAACGGATAATAATGGGTTTCCTCTAATAAAGGGCCTCGTGTATGAATTACTTGTAAATTATCAAAGAACAGATCCACATTACTTTCATTACTGCAATATACATAAAGATAGCCATTTCTATTTATGTTTACTGTTCCATGATGGCTTTTTACTGCATCAGGTATTGCATTGACCAGGTCAAATCCACTACCGCCTGCTACTGGTTTAAATTGCTCGTCAAATAATATCCAGTTAATATATGCTTTAGGAATGTTGCCCGAAGGATTTGGCACACCACCCAGCCAGTTATTAAGCCCGTTGGTTGTTGGAAGTGAACCATTTAATGCGGCGCCGGTTGCTCCTTTGCCAGCTCCTGATATTGTCGATGTACCTGTAAAAGCATTGATGAAAGCGCTTAATACTGAGGTAATGGGATATGTATTGACAGGAGTTTGACCTGTATTGAGATGATAAAATGATTTACCAAAAACATCCACTATATCTCCACTCATTACCCGCAAAGTAATACCGAGACCAGTTTTATTACCGGTGTTTCCATTGAGCTTATAAACAATGGCGCTAGTGGCTGTGGTATTTGCATAGGGATTATTATTATAAGGAGGATTACCATTGTTATTTGCATAATTGTTTCCGGAAGTAGTAGTCCATGAAGCTATCCTGCTAGTACTAATTGTATCTGACAAATTGATGGCATAATAACTCTTTTCGGTATTTAAAGCGGCAGTATTATTTTCGAGTGTTGCAGCCGGATACGAATCCTGGTGCTTCTCGTCGGTAAGCACTACACGTACATTCCCCAAATGATCTTTCTCAAAATAGTCATAGAACATAGTATCGCTGTAGTTTGCACGTTTAGGCCTCGCTCTGCCTTCCTCCTGTCCGATAAATTGCAAAGTATCATTCAGATAAACAAATCCTCCTAAATAATCCGTCATGGTAGTTTTATCAGGATTAGTGGTGGTATCCACTGTCACCTTCTTTAACTTATTACCACTAGCATCATAGGTGTAAGTAATTGTTCCTTTACCAGCTACAGTTATTACAGTTGGAAGATTTAGGTAATTATAGGTAATACTGGTAATATTTTTGTTGTTATCCTTATTTAGATTACCATTCCCATCATACCAATAATCCTGCGTAGTATTGTTGTTGATCTCTATAAAATCTCCTATATGAGCCGTTGTATCATTTACTTTATCAGTTACATAGTTCAGTTTATTACTATTAGTATTATAGCTATAAACTAAACTGTCAATGAGTGTAGAACTGGTGAGTTTAATACCCATCTGGTTCATTTTATTAATGTTACCATTGTGATCGTAAGTCATCGACTTCAAACTAAAATCAAGCCCTGCACTGGTATTCCATGCACTGGTGGCATACTGTGTAAAATCTCCTTTCATTAAACGGTTTACATTATCATAGCCAAAACCGTACGCCCTTTGCTCGCCATCGCCTTTACTGCGCCAGCGCATGCCTGCTATATTCCCATTTTGCTGTGAATTGTTAAAACCAAAGTCATAGTTCAACTCTTCGCCTGTACCCGTGGTCGGTGTCCCCACCGACCACTTCTTGCGATGCAGTAAATGGTAACTATTTTAAAAGTTGTATAAGCCATCAGTTATAAAAAGCTGATGGCTTTTTTATGCATAAGCCTTGCCGGTTTTCCACCAGTAGTCGGTGTCCTTACCAGTTTTGGCATCCCTGATAACGGCATTCACCAGGAAAATAAGCTTGTCTTTAATGGCCGGTTCTAAATCTTCGATATCATAAATGAGCTTCATGGTTTTTTTATTTACCGCAGCTTTTTTACTGTTCCCGGCTAAGTAATCCAAGAATACTTCCAGCACATGGGCAATCTTTGCATCTACTTCTATCGAGGGTAACACTTCATCGCGTTCATATCCCTGCCAGGCGCTGGAATGAGCCGTAGATTTGTGAGTTAGCTTTCCAGTTCCAGGTATTTCTAAATAAAACAAGACATGTAAACCTCCGATAAAAATCGGGACAGGCAATCAAATGTAAAAAGCTGGTGGTTTTTTATTTGACTTTTAACCCGTAAGAATCCTGGTGAGTATTAAGAATACGTAGTACCTCTACGGTAAATTTGTTATCATCTACGGTAAAAAAGATAAGAAAAGGGAACTTGTATAAAAGTTTAGCCCTCACGTTTTTGAAACGGTAACCATATGCGGCAGGCATTTTAGCGATAGCCTTTAAGGAGTTGTCCACCTCATCAGCAAATCTAAAACCGAGATTTAGGGAGCGGCTGTTGTAATAGTCCATAGCAGTTTGTATATCTTCAATGGCAGCAGGAGTCAGGTTAATAATTGGGGCATTAAGGCTGTTTAAAACGGTTTTTTACACTGTCCCAGGGAATAGTATAGTCAGGGTTATCTGCAATGGCCTGCAATTCCCTATCTAAAGCATCTTTTTGCCATTGAGGCAATTCAGTAAGTTGAAGTTCCAAATCTTCCACCGCATCAATTTTGATAAGGTCGTCAATTAAAGCGGCAGCGTATTCTTTTTTTATTTTGATATGATATACTTCGGGCATAGTGGGGTAATTATTTAATTAACAAATGCTTTTTAGCTTTAAAGTAAAGTCAATTTGAAAATGAGTTAATGATCAAATTTAGGGAAATGAATTTGACAAAAGAAATATTTATTTGCGATGAATTTGAAAACGTTCTCCCCCAGGTGGAAGAATGTGACGGGGGCATTGCAGCGCAACATTCCTGCGCCAGTTTTGTCACTATTTTTGGATTTTTAAAGTGTAGTACAGAAAAAATGATTTTGTAATCCTTCTACCATGTTGGTTTTTTTATTTATTCCATGAGTTAATAATTTTAATACCGTTGATATTACTAAAGTCGGAGACATTACGGCTCAGTAAAGTTAAATCATAAACAAGGGCTGTAGCGCCAATGATGGCATCAGGCAGTTTAATCTTGTGGGTTTTGCGTATGTCGGCAGTTTTAAGTTTTATAGGTTGTCCCGATTCTATTACCAAAGCATCATTGATAAAATTGTGCAATACTTCTAAATCTTTTTCGGTGGCTGTTTTCCAGCAAAGCAGTTCGATCTCCGTAATAGCGGAGATCACCGGCTGTTCATCCTTCACTAAATCATCGATAAATTTTTCGGCACCCCGTGGAAACTGTTGCTGCAAAAAATAGATGGCGGTATTGGTGTCCCACAAATATTTTATTCCCATCCGTTGCGTAGTTCGTTTAGCTGGTTGTCAATATCGGTTAAGGGTTGTTTAGTCATTACCCCTTTGTATTTGGCAGCCCAATCAGTTGGAGTTGGAGGTTGTGGTTCCTTGAGTACCCGTATAAGTTGCAGGAGTTCCATATCTTGCAAAAGCCTGAGGGCTTTGTTGTTGATGATATCTATTGTTACTGTTTGCATCAGTCAGATTTTTAAATGGCTTTATATTTTGCGGCTTCAATAAGATTGTCTAATCCATAAAAAATATGCGTCTCATTTTCTTGCGGAAGTTTTTCAATATTTTTTAACCGCTTCGTTGTTTTTTTATCTGCTTATTTCAAATCTTCATCCCCTGCCAGGTAGTCTGACGGCATGGCTAGCGGATCTGATAATTTTTTTCCCGTTTCGATAGAGGCCTTCATCTCATCCCTCAATTTTTGTCCAAAAGTCATCAAAATTATTCAGTTTTTGGTATAGAAAACTGGCAGCAACATCACCAAACCCAAACACCCCCCAGGCTCAGGAATGAGCCAAAGACATTACAGATAAATACCATTTTGATTTCTAATTCATATTTCATAATTTAGAATAAATAGTATAACCGCTTACATTAACACAGCCCTGAAATTCTCTCATTCTAAACGATTATCATGAAATTTTCTTTACACACCAGTAGGCGATTATTGGGTTGCACAATATTATGCGCTTTATTATCCTGTTTTAATGTCTCAGCCCAATTCCACCACCGGGCATATTTAGGATGGATAAGAGACCTCGCTTCAGAAGCCAAACCAACAGATGAATGGCCTTGCATTACAATTGACAGCAACCTCCTCCACGATTATGACCAAACTTTTAAAGTGATGCGGGAGACTGGGCTTAACGAAATTGTAATATGGGGCTTTTTTGTATCAAGAGAATGGCCGGTTGCATTAGAAAATACAATGGATGATACCAGGAAAGAGCAGGTTATGGCTATTATCAACAAAGCTCACGCTTACAATATCAAAGTGCTTTCAGGCCTGGGAGTATATAATTGGGGTTTTGATGCGATCATTCGTGCCAACCCACATCTTTCCTGCAAGGACAATCCCCATTCGATGTGTTTATACCAACCGGAAAGCTGGGAATGGCAAAAAAGAGTGATTGACTATATTTTTTCCTTACCCCTGGATGGTGTCAACCTGCAAAGTGCCGACCAGGGCAGGTGTTCCTGTGATGAAAGCAGGAACATGAGCGACATGGCATACCACGCGGTAATAAATCAAAAAGTAATTCAATATATACGGAAAGAGTATCCCGGTAAAATTATCAGTATCGGTGGTTGGGGAATGAATATTAAGAATAAGGAAGACTTATTATCCCTCCATTCAATGACTAATAATGCAGATTATTTTACCGACGTAAGAGACAATAATCTGTCTCCATATTCTGATTCTTTCCGGGTAAATATGATCAATAAAATAAAGCCTTGCCTTTATGGTACTACTGGTACTCCCAATGTGGAACCTCCGCAACACTGGGTACGCGACAGGTGGTTCCTGCCGACAGCAAAAAGAGCGGCAAAAGAATTACAACGCTTATACCGCCAGGGAGGACGCTCTGTCGAAAACTATATGCATGTTATTGCAAATCCTGGTGATGAAGCCACCATAAGATTGATGGCAGCCATTGAACAAAATCCCGGAGATAATTGGGCCCCCGCGTATAAACTCATTTTATCAAAAATGTTTTCCCCGGTTGATAAAGAAGCAATGAATGAACTATTCGAATTGTTTATTAATGCCGAAGACAACTACTTTAACAACATTGAAAACTATAAAGCCACTGACATCGTGCGACTGGAACCACTGGTGTCAGATAAAGCCGGTAAGCCTGTTTATATTCTTGAAAAAATGAAGAAGGAAAACAGGAGAAAGTATTTGGCAGGAACAGAACGCCTCTTGCAAAAAGCAGAAAGCCTTAAAACCAAAGTAGGGAATAAACCATTAATGGAAAAAGTTATCACCTGCTTGAATAATACCAGGCAGGAAATTCTCCACAACATAAGTACCATTCCCATTAGCACACCTCCGGCTGTATTAAAATAAATCCAATAACACTAGTGTCCTGTTAAATTAAATTAAGTTTGAGTTGTTCGCATTTTAGTTCTTT
>JBDTWP010000450.1:0-5484 GCA_040006615.1 Ferruginibacter sp. | reverse complement strand
CGGTTTTTTTCGTTTTTTTTATACCCGGTATTTTAACAATCTATTCAGGGTATTTTTTAACGCTTCACTGCGACAAAGCCAATTAACCGACCAGTTATTACAGGCAAAGCTGCCTTCGCTTTTTTTTAATATACTATTTGTAATTATTGGCGGTTTATATGTTTATTTGCTTCTAAGGTATTATGGCTGGATTTCGGACCAGGATTTTTGGCCGGTATTGTTTTATTGTACGCTTAGTTTAGGAATTATTTACCTGATAAAATTAATTACTTTAAAATTTACAGGTTGGCTTACCGGCTTCAAAGAAGTTACCAATACCTACGTATTTATAATTTTTTTGATAAATAAGATTCTGAGTATTTTATTAATTCCATTTGCTGTAATAATTGCTTTTTCAATGCCAGATCTGGTTACTGCAGCCGTAATAATTTCTTTATTATTTATCGGTCTGATGTTCTTAATACGCTTCTTCCGTTCCTATGGTTTGCTGCAACACCAGCTAAAAATAAGCAGGTTTCACTTCTTCATGTATGTAGTAGGGATTGAAATAGTACCTGTTTTATTGATTTACAAGGGTTTGGTACTTTTATTGAGTAAAAATCTATAACTTTGTATTGCCATTCAATAATAATTTATCCGATATGGTTAACAACGGACAATTAAACCCGGATTCAAACGACAACGTGGTAAAAAAAGTACTCATTACCCAGCCGAAACCTGAAGGGGACAGATCGCCATATTTCGATCTGGCTAAAAAGCATAATATTGAACTGCACTTTTATCCATTTATTGTGGTAGATAGTATCCCCGCAAAAGAATTTCGAAAACAAAAGATAGAGATAACCAATTATACAGCCGTTATATTTACAAGCAGGCATGCAATTGACAATTTCTTTCGTGCCTGCGATGAGTTGAAAACCAATATATCACAGGATACAAAGTACTTTTGTATTACAGAGGCCATTGCACTTTATTTACAAAAATTTATTTTATATAGAAAGCGGAAAGTATTTTATGGCGTTGACGGGACAAATAAAAGTTTGTTTGATGTTATCAATAAGCATAAGGACAACGAAAAATTTCTTTATCCCTGTTCAGAATCATTTGATAGTGAGATTACTAATTGGTTGAAAGATCACAATTGTGAATATGCGACACCAGTACTGTACAGAATAATTAGTAATGATATTAAAGAAGTGATCGCTCAAAATTTTGATGTGATTTGTCTATTTACACCTGGTGGTGTAAAAAGTTTGCTGGAAAATTTCCCGCAATTCCAACAAAATGGAACTAAAATAGGTGTATTTGGAGCAAATACATTTAAAGCTGCTGAAGATGCTGGCCTCACGCTTCACATAAAAGCCCCGCAACCTCAAGCCCCAAGTATGGTTAGTGCTTTGGAGCTCTACCTTACTTCTCTCAAGAAAAAATAAAATGCCTGACCGTTAACTTACTAAAAGAATGTTATAGATTATATTTCTCCTTCAACTTCTCCATATTTTTTATTTTCTGATTCGATGATGGCCGTCTTGTTTTCAATCCATGGTATTAATAACGATGATGAGGCAATTCTTTCTTTTTTGTAGATACCGTATAAATTTTCTGAAAGGTTATGCATAATAAGTACACCAATCGCTTAATAAAAGAAACCAGTCCTTACTTATTGCAACATGCCCACAACCCTGTAGACTGGTTTTCCTGGGGAGAAGAGGCATTTTCAAAGGCCAAAGCAGAAAATAAGGTAATATTGATAAGCATTGGTTATTCCGCCTGTCACTGGTGCCATGTAATGGAAAGAGAGAGTTTTGAGAATGAATCTGTTGCACAGGCAATGAATGAACACTTTGTAAATATAAAAATCGACCGGGAAGAGCGTCCTGACCTTGATCATATTTACATGGATGCTATACAGGCCATCACCGGCAGTGGTGGATGGCCACTCAATGTTTTTCTGACGCCGGATACAAAACCATTTTTTGGGGGTACCTATTTCCCCCCGGTAAAGGCATTTAACAGGTCATCCTGGACGGAAATTTTAAACGGTATATCTCAGGCATGGCGGGAAAGAAAAGATGAAATAGAATCACAGGCTGAAAACCTGACCGCCCACCTTCAAAAATCAAACAATTTCTCAGAAGCGAATAATATTATTTCAACCAATAATAGTGATAATATAATTTCAATTGAACAATGCCATTCAATGTTTTCTGTAATAATGAAGTCGGCGGATACTGAATGGGGTGGTTTTGGAAGGGCTCCTAAATTTCCCCAGACATTTACCATCCAATTCCTGTTACAGTATCACCATTTTACCGGTAATAAGGAAGCTTTGCAACAGGCCTTGCTTTCAATTGATAAAATGCTGATGGGGGGTATTTATGACCAGGTCGGAGGCGGATTTGCCAGGTACAGCACCGACAATGAATGGCTGGCACCACATTTTGAAAAAATGTTGTACGACAATGCCTTGCTAATCAATGTTTTGTGTGACGCTTTCCAGCTTACTTCGGAGAAAAAATATGAAGCTGCTATCCGCGAAACAATTTTGTTTATAACTGATGAACTTCTGGAGGAAGAAGGAGGATTCAATGCAGCATTGGACGCAGATAGCGAAGGGGAGGAAGGTAGATATTATGTATGGCAAAAAGACGAAGTAGAAAAGATATTAGGGGATGATTCGGAATTGTTTTGTGCTTTTTTTGATATAACAAATGAAGGAAACTGGGAAGGAAAAAACATATTGCGAAAATTAAAGCCAACAGACGTTTTCATAAAGGAAAGGGGGTTAAAGAAGGAGCAGTTTTTACAAACAATAAAACAATGCCTGCAGCGGTTATCATTACAAAGAAACGCCCGGGTAAAGCCTTCCCTGGATGATAAAATAATTTTAGGTTGGAACGCTTTGATGTTAAATGCAGTCGCCAAAGCTGCCATCGCTTTACAGGATGAATCATACCGGAAAATGGCAGAGTCAAATTTTGATTTTTTGCGGGAGAATTTCAAAATAGATAAGGGGTCTCCCGGGCTTTTACATACTTATAAAGACGGTACTGCCAAATATCCTGCTTTTTTGGATGATTATGCTTACCTGGTTGCTGCTGCTATCATACTTTACAAGGCAACTTTTGATGAAAGTTATCTCGAAAGTGCTCTTGAGTATTGTAAGTACGTAATTGAAAATTTCAGTGATGATGAGTCCACATTTTTCTTTTACACACACCAGGAACAAAAAGATGTTATAGTAAGAAAAAAAGAGATATATGATGGGGCCACTCCATCTGGTAATTCGACAATGGCTGAGAATTTATACCTGTTGTCTGTAATTTTTAATATAGGCGAATGGCGGAACCGGGCAGATAAAATGATGAAAATCCTTTCACCTTCTATAATAAAATATCCGGGATCTTTTGGTATCTGGGCCGCTTTATTGCTTCAGCAACTGTCCGGACTGAATGAAATTGCAGTAATAGGTACAGATTTTGTGTCTGTATCAAATAAAATATTGTTAAACTTTATTCCCAATATGGTTATTATGTCCGCTGCATCTGAAAATAAGGGGTTCCCATTGTTAGCAAATAAGCCCTGCAATAAAACCGCCCTGATTTATCTATGTAAGAATTACACCTGTTTAACACCATATTCAGACACGGATTCACTAATTCAGGAAATTGATAAATCAAATAAAATAACAAGGTAGAGGCACAATATTTTAAATTACTGGTCGTTTTTAAACTTATGCCTTTAAACTATACAAAAAAATAACAACGTAAACAGCAACTAGATTAGCATAATTCAAAATATTCATTACATTTGCCTATACCCTCAAAGTTAAAAAAATGAAGAACAGTTCATTAACTATTATAGCTGTCATGGCTATTTCGTGTCTGTCTGGCTGTAAAATGTTAGGCAAAAATAAGAAAGGTAAAGACTTACCGAATGATGGGCAGTTGTATGGGGTTGCACCTGTTAAAAGCTGGACACTTCCAAAACCTCCGGGCATGGTATACATTCCACCGGGCACATTTCATATGGGGCCAAGTGATGAGGATGTAAACTACGCTTATACTGCACGCAACAAACAGGTTTCTATCAGCGGTTTTTGGATGGACGCTACTGAAATTACCAACAATGAATTTCGCCAGTTTACCAATTGGGTAAGGGATTCAATTGCTGCCAAACAAATGGGTTTTATCAAACAGGCACCTGATGGTGCCGAAAATATAGATTGGAAAAAGGCAAAAACCATTAAATGGGGTGATAAGGCAACAATGGAAAAGATTGATGCTATGATTCTTACTCCTGATAATCGCATTTTCAACAGGAAAGAACTTGATTCAAGGAAAATGATTTATCATTCTGAAACCTTTGATTATAAAGAAGCAGCGAAAAGTGAAAATGCGGGCGTACAACGTTCAAAATTTATAGATAAGAAAGACATTCCCATTTATCCTGATACACTATGCTGGGTAAGGGATTTTGCATATTCTTACAATGATCTGATGGCTAAAAAATATTACAGTCATCCTGCATTTGGTAACTATCCTGTTGTTGGCGTTAATTGGAAACAGGCTACTGCCTTCTGCGAATGGAGAACACTTTATTTAAACGCATTCCTGGAATCAAAGAAAAGACCAACAGAATCTGATTTCCGTCTGCCGACTGAGGCTCAATGGGAATATGCCGCAAGGGGTGGCCGCTCACAATCACCTTATCCCTGGGGTGGTCCTTATTTAAGAAACAGAAAAGGATGCCTCCTGGCTAATTTCAAACCTGGCCGTGGAAATTATCCTGAAGATGGTGGTTTTTATACAGTTAGAGCGGATGCTTACTGGCCGAATGACTTTGGTCTATACAATATGGCAGGGAATGTTGCCGAATGGACATCGTCATTATATTATGAAGGAGGATACACTTTCCAGCACGATATGAACCCGGATATTCGCTGGAATGCTAAGGATACTGATCCACCCCGTATGAAGCGTAAAGTTATCCGTGGCGGAAGCTGGAAAGATGTTGGTTACTTTCTGCAAACTAGTACACGTAATTACGAGTACCAGGATACAACAAAATCTTATATTGGCTTCCGTTGTGTAATTGATTTACCTCCTGCAATGAGGAAAGGTAAATAGATAAATTTCCAAAAACTAAACCTCTAAATTAAAATTTTAAAATTAAAAAAATTATGGCTGCAGGTCAATCTCGCCCCGTCGATCGTGTTCTTAACATTTTTGTATCTGCGGCCGCAGTGCCGGTATTGTTAGGAGCTCTTTTCAAAATCACCCATGCTCCCGGTGCCGATACCTGGTTAAAGGTTGGTTTATATGTCGAAGCTTCTGTATTCCTGGCATATGCCCTATTATATGTTTTTGCTCCTCCTCCGGAAGGCCATATGCAGGCTGTACCTCCGGTTGAATCCGGTAATCCGGCATTAAAAAGCATGGACAAAATGTTACAGGAAGCTGATATTACCCCGGCTAATTTGAA
>JBDTWP010000449.1:0-5495 GCA_040006615.1 Ferruginibacter sp. | reverse complement strand
TTTGTTTTTCACTTTCATGTATTGTTTTTAGTAATGAATAAGAAATATTGTAATACCATTGTTTTACAAAATGAGGAGATGATCAATCGTTAGAGTGGTACACTTTTCAACCGTTATAAATTCACGTGATCATCTCCTCCCATTGCAGTGGACTATTTGTCAAAGACTTTTTCATAGTCGTCCAGATCGCTTTTATCTGGTTTTGATTCTGCCTTTGTGCTGCTGCTAGGATCCATTAAAATAATCTTTCCGGGTGCCGGTACTGCAATGGATTTGTTCTGTTCTTCATACATCGTAATTAATTCTGAGAACGTAACAGCGCTCAGATAGCGCTCATGCATGCATTTTTCCAGCACCTTGTTAACCAGTTCCTCATTGCGACCCCTGATGGCTTCCCGGATAGCCTGTACCTGATCACGCAGGTAACGAGGTTTTACCTGGTTAATCAACTCAAAGTATTGACCAGCCAGCAATGGATTTAAAAACAGTGTGGCTACATCTGCCACTAAATCCTTTAATTTCCTGGACTTGTCCCGCTTATGATCCGTATTGATAACTTTATTGCCTTTGTTTTGGGGGATGGTATGTTTGCACAGGAACTTTCTTTGCTCATCATGAATATGCAGTTCATCCCCTTTTATCCATATCATGACGGTGGCATCTTTTTTAAATGTTCCCTGCGGTACGGTGTAAAGGTTTCCCTTATAGGAGATGGTATTGTCCAGGTACACATGGTGCACAATGTAAGCCGGTTGCATTTGGATGGATTTCCATGGGATCAAATGCTCCTTTTCGATTATCCATTCCTGTGAGGGAACCTTACGGGTGGTGGTATGGGGCATTCCGTTACCTGTTCTATCCAGCCAGTCTAAAACCTGTGACTGCAGTATATCAATGTCGTAATAGGCTCGGCCATACAAGAAGTTATTTTTAACGAATTTCACTACGCCCTCGACCTTTCCTTTGCTCTGTGGATCTGCTTTACGGCAAAAATGAACCTGGAAGGCCTGCTCAGCGACATAGTTATTAAAATGTTGGGTAAGCAATAGATCCCCCAGGTTCTCGTCTATCAGGAACAATCTGTCCTGGTCGTATACGACTTCTTTGGTCTTCCCTGAAAAGAAGTTAAAAGCCTCTTCGTGGGCTTCAATAGCTGTAAAGGAAGTAAATGGGATAGCTGAAAAACGAACAAACTTCATCCTTGACCGGGAAAGCATCATAACGAAGAAGTGAACCTTTTTGCGCTTTTCTTCTGCATTACGCAGGACATACTGGCCAAAGTCAACCTGGGCCTGAAGACCATAAGGCAACTCTTCTACAACAAAATATTCCCGGCTGGGCTCTTCCAGTGTGATAGAATACTTCTGGCGGATAGCCATAACAAAATTATAGACAGTCTTGGCAGAGATGAGGGGAAAGCGTTTGTGGTGCTCTTTTAACCAGTCATGGACCTGAGCTGCGCTGGCTGCAGGATGGGCCAGCAACCTGTCCTTTACAAAAGGTTCGAAAGAATTAAGGATTTTAGCCCGGGAATCCTTTTCCCCCAGGAATCCCTCATACTCAGCTTCACTCATAGCTAAATATTTAACTACCGTGCGCCGGTTCAAGACTAAAGCTCTAGCTATCGCCCGGCAACTTAGCCCATCGCGATGTAATTTTTGTACTTCGTAATACATGATCCAGTCTCCAATTGTTTTTTTATCCATATTTGTAGGCCTTTTTTAGCGGCCCGCAAAGCTGGAACTTTTAATAATGGATCATGCTTCCTTATTTACAAACGGTGTACTCTTATTTACCGGCATGGTGCACTGCTATTTACCGAAGTTGTGCATTGCTATTTACCGATATGGTGTACTCTTATTTACCGAATTGGTGTATTGTTATTTACCAATTCTGGTGCACTCTTAGTTACCGATTTTGGTGCATTGTTATTTTCCGATCACACAATGCTTGTTGATGAACTTATTATTGACTTATTATCTAAAAAGAGTAACTGTAGTAAAGTTCTTGACTTCGGGGCAGGCAGTGGAACTCTATCACGATTAATTTCAGATCGGTTTAAATTACCTGTCATAGCATATGAACCAATGACAGAAATGATGTCAGTTTTTCATACGCTAACCCCAAAATCTAAATATCCTGAAATATATTCTGTTGATACTGAAGGAAAGATTTTGGAACTAAGTGAGCATCTAAATACGATAATTTGTGTAAATGTGTTTGATCATATCCTTGATATTGCCACAACGGTGAAATTTTTCAATTCAGTTTTGCCCTCTGGTGGTCACTTAATATTGTGTATTCCTCACCCATTAAAAAATATTGGAAATTGGGTGAAAGAGAAACGAAATGGAATTTGGGAATACCTGTATTATCAACTTTATGATTATCTAGAGGAAGGTGAAATAAAAAGAAACAGAGAAGACATTGATGGAAACCTAATAATTGAAGGGGTAGTAAGTCAGCATAGAACAATTTCAACTTACTATAATTATATACATCATGGAGGTTTTGAAGTGATTAAAATGTATGAACCCAAACCAGATGAATCAAAAAAATATGAATTTCCAATGTTATATACACAGGCATTTCGAATTCCATATTTTTGGATACTTGATTGTGTAAAAAAAATGACAGTTTGAGAAGCCTTGCGAATTTTTAAATTCCAGAAATTCAAAGCTGTAATTTTATACAATAACTTACCTTTGCGAACTACCCAAGTAATTAACTTTTAACCATTAAAATTCCATTTATTATGGAGTAACCAGCAAATGAATCGGTAAGCGATACTATTGAGAATAGCCAATATAATACAATTAGTAGTCGATATGATATGGTAGAATATACTCTACATTAATGAACACATAGCCAAACTTAGTTAATCATTCTTGCCTAACAATATATTTATGCAAAGAGATGAGTTTTTTAAAGATTCTATAAAAAAATCTTCAGATTTTACATTTAGCAACAAAGTAGCAAGTGTATTTGACGATATGGTCAATCGGTCTGTACCTTTTTACGAAGAAATTCAGCGAATGATTGGTGAACTTGCGGCCGATAACTATCAGGAGAATACTACTATATATGATTTAGGATGTTCCACAGGTACCACAATGGTGTACATGAACAAAGTAGTTCCACCGCACATACCTTTTATCGGAGTCGACGATTCAAAGGATATGCTGAATAAATGTCAGGAAAAATTAAAGGCATTGGGGATTACCCGTGATATTAAATTGGAAGTAGCTGACCTAAGTCAAAATGAGATAGTTAAGAACGCTTCAGTAGTAGTCCTTTCCCTCACCCTTCAATTTCTACGTCCTATGAATAGAGAAAAATTGATTAAACATATTTTTGATGGTACTGTATGCGGCGGTGTATTAATCTTCATAGAAAAGCTCGTTGCAGAGGACAGTGCTTTAAACCGCGATTTTATAAAATATTATTATGACATGAAGCGTAGAAATAACTATAGTGACATGGAGATTGCACAAAAACGCGAAGCATTGGAAAATGTGCTGATTCCTTATAAGCTTTCTGAAAACTTACTTTTACTAAGAAATGCTGGGTTTGGCCATTGTGAAGTATTTTTTAAATGGTACAATTTTTCAGGAATTATTGCCAAAAAGTATTAATGTTTTTCGGAATCAAAAAATAAACGCAAGGATATTTTTATGAGTGGGTAATATCTTAATCTTTGAAAACAGCAGGTTTATATATTACCTGTGTCGCGTATTAAGTGATTCAATTTCAAGATCACCGTAAAATTCCGTAAACTTTCCTTTGTTATTAAGAATTATTTTCCAGTATAAAGAACATAGGTACACTTGGCTGGTCTCACATATTGAATTTGCAAAATAACGAAAAGTTGCTGGACGTTTGTTTCCCCTGCCCGCGTGTTGCAATGTTGGCAGCTACCATTGCCATTCTTGGAACATTAGCAGCAGAGATTTTTTGTTTTTAGGTAGGCAATAAATGCCCCGCGAAATGGTTAAATCTGAAGGGTTAGGCTTTCTAAAGTAAAGATTCTAATTTTCTAAGGGTTTTAGCATTTGGCTTATGCTCGTTTTTTTCGTACTGAAATACCGTAGATTCATTAATATCCAGTTTTAGTGCTAGCTCCTCCTGGGTTAACCCATTTAGGTAACGGTATAATTTTATTTGTCCTCCTAGGGTAAAAGTATCTACTTCAAATGGAACATATCCCAAAAATTGGATGATGTTTGGATAGTACTTTACAGTGGGTTCGCAGCGATTATTCTCCCAATAAGTTATTGAATCTTCACATACACCGATAGCATTGGCGACATCCTTTTGTAACAAACTTAACTCCAACCTCCGGTTTTTTAGTTTTTCTCCAATTGTCATTGGATTTGCTAGTAGCTTAGTTCCCAATGGTTTATCTACATTTTGGCTCGATTTGGAAAAAGGCAACGCAGGGATGTCCCTGTGGCTATTTTAATCATCCGGACAGGGAATGCACCTGTCCGCCCGGCGGTGTTCAGAAATATCTCAATAAAATATCTGGCCCCTTACTAGACCGGATCGATCTGCATGTAGAAGTAACACCTGTTGCGTTCAGTGAATTATCCTCCACCCGGCAATTTGAAAAAAGTGAGCGCATACGCGAAAGGGTTATTACAGCCCGGCAGATACAGGAAGAACGATATAAGGACAATGAAGGCGTTTATTGCAATGCGCAGATGAGCAGCAAGATGCTGAAGGAAATCTGTATCATTAATACTGCCAGCCAGCACCTGTTAAAAATTGCCATGGAGAAATTGAACCTTTCTGCCCGTGCCTATGACCGGATATTAAAAGTAAGCCGAACCATCGCGGATCTGGCAGGCAGCACAGATATTAAAGCTGAACATTTGGCAGAAGCCATTCAATACAGGAGCCTTGACCGGGAAGGATGGGCGGGGTAAAAAACCTTAAGGTGCTTGCAGAAATGAAGTGTGTCAAAATCCCCGCTACCGGACGTAAATGTAATCAATGGAAGACCTAGTAAATTACTCATAAGACAACAAGGAATTTAAGATGTAAAATTAGCTGGCAGTAAATTTAATCTTTGACTGATACTATCCTAACCAAAGCCTCTTAAAAAGCTCAATAAACCTGCCTTGTATTTCCCAATATTTAATTTTAACTTCATATTAAATTAGTTTGAGGCTTCGCACCTGGGGGTTAACCAACACCATTCGCCCAATTGCGGTAAAGGACACTATGTAGCTGCAACATTATAGTCACACTCATAAAAAATCATGAAAGAAACAACATTTTTCAGTTATGCAAGGTCAGATCTGGACTTTGTTCTGAAACTTGCAAAAAAACTGCGAGAAGCCGGTGCCGAACTGTGGATGGACACGCTTGATATCAAGGCTGGTAAACGCTGGGATGAATCTGTTGAAGCCGCATTGAATAATGCTTCCCGACTAGTTGTTATACTCTCACCTGCGTCTGTTAGTTCTCATAATGTAATGGACGAAGTAAAT
>JBDTWP010000448.1:0-5504 GCA_040006615.1 Ferruginibacter sp. | reverse complement strand
TGTGTCTTTTCATATTTTCAAGTTTTAGGGTGTGTCCCATAAAATGGCTTACAACACAACGATTTGCGCAAATATACGCAATCGCAATTTTTTTCCCTATTGAAAATCAAATACTTAATATACGCATTTTTGAATTGTCGGTTGCGGCAATCTATCCACCATTCTATTCCCCCTTCTTTCCATATGTCGTCAAATGGGCTTTTTATATTTACCAATTTCTCCCTTGCTACATGCAGATATCGTTGTGTGAAAACATAAGCGCGCCGGAACCGCTCTTGGGCTTCATTGCCTATGATGTAAGAAATGCCTGACGGAAAACCTGATTTGCCTTTTGACACTTTTTGCTTTCAAATAATGCCTAAATGTGCAAGGATTACCTAAAGCCGAAAAGGGGCTTTCTATGAAAAGAAAGGTTCATTCTTTACTGCGGTTTATTTTGTCTGTAAAAGGAATGAAAGTTGAATTGAGCGATTGTATGTTTATTGCGAATGAAGCATTTTAGAAGTATCAGTATAATCAGTGATTCTGAATGGTTGATTATTGACTATCATGGAACGCCTGTTTAATTCTTTCAGATAAATGCTGTCTTTTAAAATAGCTAATGGAACCGACCTTGTCATTACTGCTTTATCAGAGATGTATAAATACGCATCGCAGAGGTCAGCAATTTTATTATTGGGATATGGATTAAAAGAAACTTCACCAGTAGGTTTGAGATCTTGAAGCATAATGGATTTTCTTGAAAAAAATATACCCGCATCCTGCTTTCCTATCCACGTATTCTTTGTTGAAATAATGTATGGGGGAGTTCCAGGTTTAAACTTTTCCTCAATTTTCATTAAATTACTATCCTGCACATAACCATCATAAGGTAATATAATAAACAATTTACCAGCATATTTTGCTTCCAGTATTTGTGCAACATTAAGGTCTTCATTTGCTGGCATCGGATTATTAAATGCTTTCTTTTCTTCAGGCATATTTTTATTATCATAATTGCTTTTTTGAGTTGAATCTACAGGAATAAAAAACCTGGATGACATTGTATCTTTTTTCCCTGGTAAAGAAATGTTTGACATTGGCGCATTACCCCAGCCTGTACGAATTAAATGCAGGCTGCCCATAATCAATAAAGCTTTTCTCTTTTTATCAATAACTTCTTTTGAAACAACGTCGGCATAATATTGGTCACGCTGAAAAACAAATAAACCTATTTGTTCCGCACTCTTAATCTCACTCCAATTGATAGGTGGCTCTCCCAATAAAACCCTGATTTTTCTATCTGAACTTAGATTTTGATTTACGGTTCTTACTGTTTGAAATAATTGTTCATAAATTGGAGCATCGCAAGTGCAAAGAACTGTCATGTTTCGCCATGTCATTTGAAGTTCATCAATTGCCACATCCTTACCATTTATGTAATCATCAATAATTGACTGGTATTTTGAATTACCGCATTCAACAACAATGTCATTTACTTTTTCAGCAAACGATGGATACTTAATGAGTGAAAAGATAAACTCAGATTCTTCTTTCCAACCGTGGATTTCTCCCAAAGCCACAACCTGATGCTTATCAAATGCCTTAATAATTTCCTGAATGCCTGAATTGGTATTGTCATGTTTGTTGCAGGCAGGTAAAAAATAAATTACTAATACTGCTATCGTTGCAAACCGTTTTAGTTGATTCATAATCATTCAATTAATTTCAGATTAATTTATTTTGTTTTTAAATATTGAACAAATGTTATGGCAATATATCTAAACCTAATAAGTGGTTTATATGAAAAGAAAGAATTACTCCATGATGCAATAAACGCCTTTCCTGGTTTAAGACGGCCAATAATAAAAAGATGTTTTCAACTTTATTGCCAGGTTGTTTTTCTTGGATAATAAAATCCCTTTGTAGAAAATTTATACAGTTCTCAACAGTTTTTGAAACGGCGTTGCCACTCTCAGTCACAGTTAAGGAAGGGAAGTAAACGGATGAACGATACAAAGTACAACATATAAGTCATAACAAAAGAGTTACAGAGAGTCCAAATATGTTTAGAGCCAATGACCGTCGTTATTTCATTAATTTGGGACAACGCTCATCTTTAAGTGGTAATACGATGCCTTCTAACCATATTTTTCGCCCCATTTTCCCGGGAAGTCAAAAACGCAACACATAAATTCTAAAACAACCACCCTGGCCCTGGGCGGCACGTTAAACGCATCCTGGATCATAAAGACCTTATCACCAGGTTTTCCGGATAATTTGAAAATACTTCTTTGAAATGCCATAAAAATTTCGTATATTGTAGTTAGTAAAATATTGAGATAAATGAAAAATAAATATATATATTTCCCGGCTAATTATTATCATTTCAGCCAAAATTTTACACTAAAAGTCCGTACAAAGTCCGTATCAACTCCGTGTTTCCTCCGTACCCAATCCATGGTTCCCTAATAGTTCTCTAATAGTTCCTCCCTGGTTGCCTGTATCATCCCTGTATCTTTCTCCCTTTCAGCCTATTTTTATTTAAACATGCCGGCTAAATAGTTAAACCCACGGAGTCATGCCAAAAAGCGAAAAGGAAAACACCAATCGTTTCCAGAAGGTCCTTTTTAATAAACAGAGTATCAACTTTCAACTTCCAACTTTCGACACTCCATTTTCAACTATCAATAAAACTCTATCCATTCAACATCTACCATCATTTATTTGGCCTCACCCCCTACCCCTTTAGGAGTAGTGAGCTGGAAACCGCAGCTCCGTCACCTGGCATCAAATAACCCCGGTCATTGATATAAAACCGGCAGTTAATTAAAAACTACCTTTGCAGCTCATTTTTACCAGGTATGACATTTGATGATCTGAATTTAAACACCCCCTTGCTCACGGCGCTGGATGATCTTGGTTATACGAATCCAACCACCATTCAGCACCGGGTTTATTCTATTGTGATGTCGGGAAGAGACGTATGCGGCATAGCCCAAACCGGTACAGGGAAAACCTTTGCCTACCTGCTCCCCTGCCTGAGGCTATGGAAATTCAGTAAGGATAAATCACCCCAGGTACTCATCATTGTTCCCACAAGGGAATTGGTTGCCCAGGTAGTGGAAGCAGTAAAGGCTTTAACCCCTTACATGAGCCTTGTTGTAGTTGGTGTGTACGGCGGTGTAAATATTAATACGCAAAAAGCTGAAGTTGAAAAAGGAGTAGATGTATTAGTGGCCACACCGGGCAGGCTGTACGACCTGGCAATGAACGGGGCGTTTAAGACAAAAATGATCAAAAGATTAGTGATCGATGAAGTAGATGAAATGCTCAACCTGGGATTTCGCACACAACTAAAAAACATACTGGATCTCTTACCTGCCAGGAGACAAAACCTGATGTTCTCCGCCACGATAACGGATGATGTGGAAGCGCTCATTGATGCCTATTTTAATGATCCTGTGAGAGTAGAAGCCGCGCCCACCGGAACGCCGCTGGAGAATATCATACAAACAGGGTATGAAGTGCCCAATTTTTATACGAAGGTTAACCTGCTGGAATTGCTATTGACCGAAGACGAAACCATGACCAAAGTATTGGTATTTGCCGCTACCAAACAATTAGCAGATCAGTTGTATGAACAATTAGAAATAAAATTCCCGGGCAAATCCGGTGTCATACATTCCAACAAGGAACAGAACCACCGGTTCAATACGGTAAAGCAATTCCAGGAAGGCAATTACCGCTTTATCATTGCCACAGATATTGTTGCCAGGGGAATTGATATTGCTGAAGTAACCCATGTTATCAATTTTGACGTGCCTGAAGAACCGGAAAATTATATACATCGTATAGGCAGAACCGGTAGGGCCGATAAAATGGGAATAGCGGTCACCCTCATAACCCCTAAGGAAAAAATATTTCAAACTGCCATTGAAAATTTGATGAAGTACCGGATCCCGCTGGTACCATTACCTGTTAACCTCAGCATTTCCGATGAATTAACAGAAGAGGAAAGGCCAAAAGTATACATGAAGATCATCCAGGTAAAACCGTCTAAAAAAGAAGGAGCCGGCCCCGCCTTTCATGAAAGATCTCCTAAAAACAGTAAAGTGAATCTTATTGTCAGGAAGAAAGACAGGATGATGAAAAAGTATGGCAAGCCCATTAGCAGGGGGCAGAAGAAATAATGATAATGTGAAGTGAGTAATTAGTGACGAACGCTGAAAGCTAAAACCAAATGAATAAGCAAAAGAAAACCTAAAATTACACGCTCAACTAATCACTCATCACTTATCACACATCACTCATTACACATCACTCATTACTCATCACTCATCATCAACCTTCATTTTGCAAACCAGCCTGCTCCAGCTTTTTAAAGAATATCCACATCTCGCCGTTTTAATCAGCATTTGCATCAGCATATTAATCGCTGTGGTCGGTGTGCTTCCCAGCGTTTTTATAACCGCTGCCAATATACTATTCTTTGGATTTTGGAATGGAACATTCATTTCTTTCCTCGGTGAAGCGATGGGCGCCGGTATTGCATTCTTATTGTATCGTAAAGGTTTTAAAAAAATGGTTGAAACAAGGCTTCAAAAATATCCGGCATTAAAAAGACTGACGGATTCCAGGGGCAGGGCAGCATTTTACTTAATCTTTTCTTTAAGGCTGGTACCATTTGTTCCTTCAGGACTAATCACTTTTGCTGCTGCAGTAGGAAAAGTTTCTTTGCTTATTTTTTTTGTGGCCAGTTCCTTGGGAAAATTGCCGGCGCTTTTGATGGAAGCATATTCAGTTTACGAGGTTACACAATTTGGCTGGCAGGGTAAATTAATATTGGTGGCGGTTGCTATGGGGTTGGTGTATTGGGTGGTTAGGAAAAGAAAGGCGGGATAAAAGTACCTTTAGCTGTCGGGGGCTGTACCTGGGAATTTCCGACTAGCTGATTCTTCTTTCTATTCACCCGTTTCTCATTTTTTACTGATAGCGATCAATTTTACATTATCAATGTCTGGTTTCGCAAATACCTGAAATAATACCAAATTGCATTACAATTTTTTCGTACTTGTTGCTCAATTTGGCGTTGCTTAGGAATTGGTCTTCATTGAGCAATTGAGTCATTGAGCAATTATTCTTCCATTTATCTTTATTATTAAACGAAATATTCCTGGTTTTTTATGGCTTTTTTATTATATTACAGGGAGAGAAATCTTAGGAGTGAAATACAAACAGCATGATTTTTTTATCAAAAAGCTGCACTCAACTCTCCCAGGTTTATAAGACCTTTACGAGACCTTTATGAGACCTTTATGAGAAGCTCCCACTGGGGAACTCCTGGGCTAATCCATACCTAATACGGGTCTAACCCTGCTTTCCCCCTCATTACACCCATATAATCAGGGAAGTCAGGAACCGGGGACTGGCTGGTACTTAGTCCCTTCGGGGGTTTATTCCCGGCAACATCTCTCAGCGAGCATTTGATCTGAAGAATATTTAATAATTGACAATATGATTTT
>JBDTWP010000447.1:0-5504 GCA_040006615.1 Ferruginibacter sp. | reverse complement strand
ACGCAGTTAAAATGATGCGTGACATTCGGGACAAAGTAAGCTCTGAAACACAAAACATGAGCTTTGCTGAATTGAAAGAATATATCCGAACAAAAATCAAAGACAGCAAATTAAAACCCGTGGGACATTAATACACTTCTGCTAATATTCGGTTTGACAAAAAACAGGTGGACAGAATAAGCATGAGCAGTATATGCCTTATTGGACTATAGGTTCAAGGCAACTCAAGAATTCATCCATAAAGTAAACAATGAACTTTCAATTGTTTACTTTAGCAGCAGTAACTTATTTGCAAAAGCTTAATCAAGCTACTTTCAATTAATCAAAATAATAACCAAGAAAATTATCTTTTTGTCTCACCACTGTTTCTATAGCCCCGTTTTGTGTGCTAATTTGAAAACCTCGCCGAATAGAAGGAAATGACGAATTCCTTCCCTGCATCCCATAAAACAAAGAGACCTTTCGGGTTAAATAATTTGTAGATTTATTGTATCAATTTCTTTCGATGAGTACGTATCCCAGCATATTTAATGATGTAATAGGTCCGGTAATGCGTGGGCCATCCAGCTCTCATTGTGCTGCTTCGTTACGGATTGGTCGCTTGTGCCGGGATTTAATGGATGGGCAACTGAACCACATTTTAATTGAGTTTGATCCGCATGGTTCTTTAGCTACCACCCATAAAAGCCAGGGCTCTGATATGGGCTTATTCGGTGGCTTTTTAGGATGGGAAGCTTTTGATGAACGGCTGCAGGACTCAGCCGTATACTTAGAAGAAGCAGGAATAAAAGTAGAGATAAAGATTGTTCCTCTTTCTGCCAGTAATCATCCCAATACATACCAGCTTACATTGAGTTCAGCTACTGAATGTAGAAAATTGGTTGCCATTTCCACCGGAGGTGGTATGATTGAAGTTATTTCAATTGACGGTGCCCGTGTTTCCATGGCAGGTGATTATTATGAAACCTTAATTTATTGTAATGCTCCTGAAAAAGTAACTGCATATCTGAAAGAAGTGATTGAATTCGATGCTATCGAGTGGCATCCGGGTGATCATTCCTTTATTGAAATAAAAGCACAGCAATTTTTAGCGGACAATTTTTGTGATGAATTAATGGCTTTTAAGGAAGTGCGAAGGATAAAAAAACTGGGACCGGTATTACCCATCCTGGGAAGAAAAAATTTGTCCGTACCCTTTATTACCTGTGAAGAAATGTTGAAGTTCAATAATGAAAAAAATCTTTCATTATGGGAACTGGCCATTGCTTACGAAAGTGAAAGAGGTAATATTTCCAATAGAGAAGTGTTTGAAAAGATGCGTGCCATCTTACACATTATGGAAAACGCTATTCAACTGGGTTTAAAAGGAACTCATTATCAAGATAGAATTTTAGGAAGCCAATCTTTACAATTGAAAGAACAATTACAAAAAAAGAGATTGACTGGCGGAGATGCCAATAATACCGTCATCATGTATGTGTCTTCCATGATGGAAGTAAAAAGTTCGATGGGTGTTATTGTAGCCGCACCCACAGCAGGATCCTGTGGTGCATTGCCAGGCGCTATCATTGGCATGGCAGAATCTCTTAAAGTATCAGAAGATGAAAAAATAAAAGCACTATTAGCTGCCGGATTAATTGGTGTTTTTATAGCAGCTCACGCCACATTTGCTGCTGAAGTAGGTGGTTGTATGGCCGAAACAGGAAGCGGTGCCGGCATGGCGGCAGCAGGAATAGTAGTGATGGCGAATGGAAATTTACAACAAGCATTAGGTGCTGCATCCCTGGCCTTACAAAATTCATTGGGTTTAATATGCGATCCTATTGGCAACCGGGTAGAAGCTCCATGCCTTGGAAGAAATGTAATGGCTGCCACTAATGCAGTAGCCTGTGCTAATATGGCCTTGTCTGATTATAATTCATTAATTCCTTTGGACGAAGTGATAGAGACTATGAAAAAAGTAGGTGATGAAATTCATCATACCCTACGATGTACCAATTTAGGCGGTTTATCAATAACTGCCGCTGCAAAAGATATAGAAGCGAAACTCGCTGAACATGCCCCGTCTTTTTTTAAAGTTTGTTAGTTTTAGTCTTTTATGTCCTTTATTTTTTTGCGCCTAATGATTAATACATAAAATCTAAAAAAACCTGAAATAGTGGTAAACTGATTTTTATTGTTGATTACAACGTTTTGATCCATTTTAAATATACCTTTCATGATACCGACCTTCCACAAAAGAAAATATTATAAAACAAAGTTGAATTCCTTGTATGAATTTGGTCGGATTTTTATTGTACTGTTCTTCTCTCAATATGGTATAAGTCAAAACCGGGATATTAGTTATATGACTTCAGGAGGCAAACTTAATCCTTTGCAGGCCATCATGGATATCAGGCATTATTCGATTAATTTGAATGTGGATATTGAACATCAGTCTATAAATGGCAGTGTTGAAATAAAGTTGAATTTATCAAAACAAACAGATACGCTGTTATTAGATTTAGTGCATTTGTTGCTGGTGGAAAGAATAAACGTAAACACTATCCCTGTTGCGTTCAACCAAAAAGATGATAAAATTTATATTACACAGATCGGCGGTTTTAAACCTGGGCAACAAAAAATATATATTGAATACGGAGGAGAGCCTCCTGTCGCGATAAAGCCCCCATGGGGTGGCGGATTTACCTGGACAAAAGATACTACTGGAAATCCCTGGATCGTCATTAATTGCGAGGGCGAAGGTGGAAAAATTTATTTTCCCTGTAAGGATCATCCCAGTGATGAGCCAAACGAAGGAGTTGATTTAAACATCACCGTACCGGCTGATCTTGTAGTCGCCGGACCTGGACTACTACAAAAAGTGATTACAAAAAAAAATAAAAAAACCTTCTTTTGGAAAACCAATTACACCATAAGTAATTATTGTATTGTATTTAATATCGGGAAATATAAAGTGGTTAGCGATACTTATACCACCATCAACGGCAATACAGTGCCTGTTAACTATTATGTGTTGGAAGTGGATACGGCCCATGCTAAAAAATTGATTCAAACAAAAATCAGGGATACAAAAATTTTAGAGAAATATTTTGGAGAATATCCCTGGGTAAAAGAGAAAATTGGTATTGCAGAAGTACCAAATCCCGGAATGGAACACCAAACCATGATCACCTTTCAAAATAAATTTGTTTACAAAACTATTGGGGGCCAGGACTATTCGGCTAATTTGTTTCATGAATATGCCCATGAGTGGTGGGCCAATAAAGTTACCAATAAAGACTGGGCACATATGTGGATTCAGGAAGGTATTGCTACCTATGCAGAAGCTTTATGTATGTTTGAATTGGGAGGAGAAGATGCTTACAATGAAATAATAAATGGTCATAAACGAAGTATAAAAAACAAAAAAGCAGTCGTACAGGGCGATGAATTAACGGAGGAGGAAACGTATTCCGGAGGAGATATTTATACCAAAGGCTCATTTTTTATGCATAGCCTGAGATTTATACTTGGTGATGAAATTTTCTTTCCCACCTTAAAAAAACTGGCAACTGATCCGGTTTATACCTACGATAACTTTGTTACTACTGATGATGTTGAACAATTATTCAGTACTGCTTCCGGTAAAAACCTTAAACCTTTTTTTGATTTTTATCTGAGAACCACGGATGTACTTGATATTACTATAAAGGAGACGGGATATCATAAATATCAAGTTAAAATCATTAATTATTTTATGGATTTACCTGTCGAGATCACGACAGATAATAAAACAGATAAAGTAAATATTACAAAAGATGGAATATTGATATCAGGTAATACCCCGCCTATGGTGGATGCCAGGGGCTTTTATTTGAAGAAAATCACGATTCAGTAAGGTTTCGATTTAATGTGCATTAAAAACAATAATTCCAACTTAATCCATGAATAGATATAAATCCTGCCTGGTCATTACTCTGTATGTACTGGCTTCCATGAACAGCGCTTTCGCTGATCATTATCCCATAGATAAAAGAATTGACATAAAAAATTATCAATTTAACATTACTCTATCTGACCGATCCAATGAAATAGATGCTACCGCTTTTGTAACTGTTTATTTCAATCAATCCGGAGTTAAACAATTCAGGCTTGATTTAATAAACAAAACAGATAATACCAATGGAAAGGGAATGGTTGTTGATTCTATTACAGCCTTTGATAAAAACATTTCTTACACGCATACCAATAATGCATTATTCATACATCTTGACCAACCTTCTATATCCGGCAAGGAAATTACGTTTCAAATTAAATATCATGGTGAACCAGTAGATGGATTGCATGCAGGACCAACTAAATACGGAGACAGGAGTTTTTTTAGTGACAACTGGCCAAACAAAGCCAGAAACTGGCTTCCGCTTATAGATCATCCTTACGACAAAGCTACTTGTGAATTTATTATAAAAGCACCGTTACATTATAAAGTTGTATCCAACGGATTACTCCTGGAGGAATCTATAATTAACGATTCAACCAAAATAACGGACTGGAAACAATCTGTTCCAATTGCACCCTGGTTATACACTTTAGGAGTTGCCAATTTTGCGGTTCAATATGTTGACCAATTTGAAGGAAAATCTATAGAATCCTGGGTTTATTCCAAAGATAGGATTACAGGCTTTTATGATTTTGCAGTTCCTTCCAAAGATGTATTAACTTTTTTTTCCGGTTATATTGGACCCTTTGTTTATGAAAAACTGGCCAATATTGAATCGCCGGTTGTTGGCGGTGGAATGGAATCCGCTTCAGCCATCGGTTACTCGGATAAACTGATTACAGGCAACAGATCGGTAAGAACAAGGAATATTATTATTCATGAACTGGCGCATCAATGGTTTGGCAATGCGGTTACTGAAACCAATTGGGATGATGCATGGCTTAGCGAAGGATTTGCAACTTGTTTCACCATGCTGTTTATTGAACATCAGTATGGCCAAAACGAGTTTTTAAGTGAATGGGAAAAAGCGAAACAATCATTTTATAAATATTATGCAAAGGATTCTACGTATTCAATAGTAGCTGACAGAACAGCAGAGGAAAACGATGTGACCAATACCGTTACGTATCAAAAAGGAGCCTGTATCTTACTCATGTTACGGGATATGATTGGAGATGCTGCTTTTAAAAAAGGAATTCAATCGTATTATAAAAAATTTATGAACGCAAATGCCACTTCCAAAGATTTTCAAATGGAAATGGAAAAAGCTGCCCATCAGGATCTCAGTGACTTCTTTAATCAATGGTTGCATCGGGGAGGCTTAATTAAAATAAAAGCTGATTGGAAATATAATTCAGTAAAAAAACAAATTACTGTATCCATAATTCAAATACAAAAGCAAGATGAGTTGTATAGTTTCCCGCTTGATATTTCTATTAATTTGCCTGGAAATAATTTACCCCTTTTGAAAAAAGTAAATATTAAGAAACAATCGGAATCCTTTGTTTTCCCGGTTGCGAAA
>JBDTWP010000446.1:0-5549 GCA_040006615.1 Ferruginibacter sp. | reverse complement strand
TGTTGAATATTTTATTGATTACTGATTTCATTAAGAAGTTGACCTATCGCTTTAGCAGGTTTTTCATAGTGATTAAAAGAAACAATACGATGAGACTACCAAAATAAGTTATATCCCTGCTATCCAACAATCCACGGCTTACACTCCGGTAATGAAAATCGATACCCAGCATTTCTATATAATAATCCGAATTAGCCTGGAAAACCGGAAGTTTACTTACCGCATTAAAACCAAAATAAAATAGCAAACAAGCAAATGCACTAATTAAAAATGCCACTACCGCATTGTTGGTAAAACTACTGCAACACAGACCAATAGACGCAAATACGGCTGCTAATAAAAACAAACCGATATAGCTACCGGTAATGCCCCCACTGTCAATGCCTCCTCCTGCACTTAGCTCTTTAATAGTATATATATATAGGAAAGTGGGCACAATTACAAAAATGAGCACGAATAAAATGGAAACATATTTTCCTGAAACAATCTGCCATTTAGTAAGTGGCCTGGTTTGCAAAACTTCCATTGTACCGGTTTTAAATTCTTCCGACAAGGATCGCATGGTGATGGCAGGCACTAAAAAAATAAGTATCCAGGGTGCAAGTTCAAAAAAAGTATCCAGGGTGGCATAACCAAAATCAAAGAGATTACTGTCTTTTAGTACAAACAAAAACAAGCCATTTACCAACAAAAATAATATGATAGCAATATACCCGGTTAGATTACTGAAGAATTGATGTAGTTCCTTTTTGCAAATACTCCACATGAATTATGAAATTGGGTGCAATTTACTATTTAGACCGTTAAAAATTTTTGTTTAAATAATTGACGCGTTTTTATTACACATATAAGGAATACTTATCAGGGCAAAAACCGGGTTGGGTTGATATTAAACCAGGCTGAGAAGCACCCAAATTGCAGCCGTTCTGTAAAACCTCATACTTTATTTTCGGGTTTGCACTAAAGAAATGTCTCAATTTTACATCCCGCAAGGCTTAAAATCCAAAAATACTGATCTGGTTCTTAATGAAAGCCTGGAAGTATTGGGAAGGCTGATAACTGAAAAAATAAAAGTTTTAGCTATTTTAGGCTAGTTATTCACATATAGATAGTTGTTAATATCACTGAATTAACATTGGTTTTATTTATAAACTGTTGGTTTACAGTAAATATATTGTGAAATTGAAAAATAGTGCCAATATTATATGGGGAGAAGATAATTATTGCCAAAAAATAAATTCAAATAATTTTGACTCTCTGAAGCAGCATTTCCAATAATGTAATTGTCATAAGAAACAGATAGTTTTTTAAACTTTTCCAAACTGCTTATTTACCAAAATTACCCTGCATATCGAAACTTTGAACATTGCAGTTTACTTGTGGAAGAAATTTGAAAACATGAGGCAAAGGTTCAGAGATTTATCAAACAATAGTTGTTTACCAAAACCAACTGCACAGTCCCGCCATTTGGCGGGATTTTTTTTATGGATTATTCCCGGGAATGCATCAAAGTAAAAAACTTCAGCATGAAAAAAATTATTATGATGTTATCTGTCAGCATAATTGCAGGACAGTTGATGGCTCAATCCAATAAAAAACCGGCCCCGCCACCACCGCCTCCACCACCCGTTGAACTGCGGGAAATACCACCGCCACCGCCGCCGCATGTACCGGCAGTGGAAATGAAGGAATTAGCCCCACCACCTCCACCACCTCCACCCTTACCCCCACCACCTCCGCCTCCCAAACCACAAAAGATGAATAAGGAAAAACTGAAGCATATTGCCCCCGTGAAAGTAAAGGACAAAGGAATATAGCCTGTGGAAATATTAATAAAAACAAAGCCCGTTTCATTTTGAAACGGGCCTCAATATCTGATTTGAATATAAATTAAGCGGCAAAGCATTCACCACAACCTCAGTTACTGCTGGCTTTTGGATTTGGGTACTTCCAGCCCATCTGCCCTCCAAAGGAGGGTTCCCAGGCTTCGCTATTGCTAACTATTCCCGGTAATTGAATCATCCCTGTTGATTATGATAATACTTTTTATACGATTATACTCTTCTTAAACCCCTCCTTTGGAGGAACCTGGGGAGGCCGCATTCCCTCCATATACTGTTCCCACAAAGGACTCATTTCCCTTAATTTTATTACCGTTTCGGTTATCGCCTTAATGGTATAATCAATTTGTTCCTCATCCGTAAACCGTCCCAATCCAAATCGTAACGAACTGTGAGCCAGGTCATCTCCCAGACCCAATGCACTTAATACGTATGAAGGTTCCAGCGATGCAGACGTACAGGCTGAACCAGAACTCAAGGCGATATTTTTATTGAATCCCATCAATAACCCTTCCCCTTCTACATGCTTAAATGAAATATTGGTTACATGTGGTAAACGATGTTCCGTGCTTCCATTGACATAAGCCTCTTCCAGTTTCATTAGTTCCGTTTCCAGTTTGTCTCTTAATTTACTGAGGTTCCTGGTATCCTTGTCCATATCCAGCCTGCAAATTTCGCAGGCTTTCCCAAATCCAACTATACCTGGTACATTTAAAGTGCCGCTGCGCATACCTCTTTCGTGGCCTCCACCATCCATCTGAGCAGTAACCTTTACCCTTGGATTTTTGCGGCGAACATATAAGGCTCCAACTCCCTTTGGACCATATATTTTATGAGCGGTAAATGCCATAAGATCAATACCATCCTTAATAACATCCACCGGAATTTTACCCACCGCCTGGGTTGCATCTGTAAAAAACAAAACACCGTTCTTTTTAGTGATCGCGCTTATTTCACGGATGGGCTGTATAGTTCCAATTTCGTTATTGGCATACATCACCGCAACTAAAATAGTGGCTGGCTTTATAGCCGCTTCCAATTCTTTTAAATCAATCAGACCATCGGGTTTCACTTGTAAATATGTTAGTTCCGCCCCCAATTTTTCAATATGCTTACAGCTATCCAGTACAGCTTTATGCTCAGTAGTAACAGTGATGATATGATTGCCTTTACCAGCATACATTTCATAAACTCCTTTTATTGCAAGGTTGTCCCCTTCAGTAGCACCACTGGTGAAAATAATTTCCTTTGGCTCTGCACCAATCAATTTGGCAACCTGTTCGCGTGCATAGTCTACCGCTTCTTCCGCTTCCCAGCCAAATGCATGATTACGGCTGGCCGCATTTCCAAAATGCTCTAAAAAATATGGGGTCATGGCTTCCAGCACCCCTGGATCCATTTGGGTGGTTGCATTGTTATCTAAATAAATTGGCAACTTCAACATATCCTCCTATTTATTATTACAACACGAAATTACTACAAAAGGATTTACTTTAGCTTGCTAAAGGACTCATCCTGCGCAATTTACCCATTTCGTAAACAATTGATGTTTAAACTTTTGTACTATGTTAAAAATAGAACATATTGGAATCGCTGTAAAAAAACTGGTAATTTCTATTCCCGTATTTGAAAAATTGTTAAACAGCAAATGTTATAGAACAGAAATAGTTGAATCTGAGCAGGTAAATACTGCTTTTTTCCAAAAAGGCGAAACCAAGATCGAACTGCTGGAAAGTAGAACGCCTGATGGAATATTAGCAAGGTTCATTGACAAAAACGGAGAGGGTATGCATCATATCGCGTTTGAAGTAACAGATATTGAAGCAGAAATGGAAAGATTAAAAGGAGAAGGTTTTATATTATTGAATGAAACGCCCAAACCGGGAGCTGATAATAAGCTGGTTTGTTTCCTGCATCCAAAGAACACTCATGGAGTCTTAATAGAATTGTGCATGGATCGGAAACCGGAAGGTTAAAGGTTGATGGTTGTTGGTTCATAATCGGACTCTTCTACCTGCAAACCATCAACTATGAATTATGAACCATTAACTAAAAACGGATTGTTCAATTTCTCTTCACCGATAGTAGTCCTGGGGCCATGTCCGCTGTAAACAATTGTTTCACCGGGTAAAACCAATAATTTATTCCTGATATTATTCAGTAAAGCCTGGTGATCACCCAGAGGCAGATCTGTTCTCCCAATTCCACCCTTGAACAATACGTCACCGCCAATAACAAAATTTTGTTTGGCACAATAAAAGCAAATACTGCCGGGGGAATGGCCGGGAGCTTCGATTACCTGCAATTCATCCTGGCCCAGGAGTATTTTATCGTCTTCCTTTAATAGTATAAATTCTCCCTCGTAATTATCAAAAGGCAGATCGTACATCAAACCTGATGTTGGCGCATAGGCCAGAACCGACTTTTCCTTTTCGTGGATCTGAAGGGTCAGCTGGTAGGTTTCGGCTATAAATTTATTTCCAAATACATGGTCAAGGTGGCAATGTGTGTTCAGAAGCATTGTTGGTTGCAAATTATTATGGGAAATATATTGCTGAATTAATTCCCTTTCTTCATCAAAATAACAGCCGGGATCAATAATTATGCATTGTTTAAACTCATTGTAGAGCAAATAGGTATTTTCATTGACGGGATTTATGGTAAAAGATTTGATTTTTAACATTAGCAATTTTTTTACTTAATAAAGCGGTATTTTTATGATTGGGTTGAATAGAGTAATTTTATTAATAAATATCAAATTCCGTATGGCAAAGTTCAGATTATTTTTCACAACATTATGTATTGTTTTGCTTGGTTTTTATACAACATCGGCCCAGGTAAATACTGTTGAGTTTGGTAAAAACCGGGTTCAATATAAAAAATTCAAATGGCAGTTTTATCAAACCAGAAATTTCAATACCTATTTTAATCAAAATGGCCAGGAACTCGCAAAGTTTGTTGCCCAGGTGGCCGAAGAAGAGGCCCCAAAAATAGAAGCCTTTACGGAATACAGCCTTCAACGAAGGGCATACATTATTGTGTACAACGAATTTGCTGATCTTCAGCAATCAAACATCGGACTGGGGATTGACTGGCAGATCACAGGTGGGGCTACTCAATTGGTAAACAATAAAATGGTGGTTTATTTTAACGGTGATCATGCTCATTTGCGAAAACAGATAAGGGAAGGCATTGCCCGAATTCTCACGGACAATATATTATTTGGTGATGATCTCGGCGAATTTGCAGGAAACCAGGCATTGCTTGATTTACCTAAATGGCTAACCGATGGTTATGTTGCATTTGCCGGAGAAAACTGGAGTACCTCGCTGGATGATGAACTTAAAAGTGAAATGCTAAGTGGTAATTACCGCAAATTTTACCAGTTTGCTTTTGATAAACCTTTGTTGGCCGGTCATTCATTCTGGCACTTTATTGAAGAAAAATACAAAAAGGAGAATGTTACTTACCTGCTCTACCTGGCAAGGGTATACAAAAACTTAAACCGGGCATGCCTGCAAATATGTAAGAAAAAGTTTAAAGAAGTGCTGGCCGAATTTATGGAGTTTGAGGAAGAAAAATATTTTGAGGATATCAGGAAAAGAAAGGCTTATCCCAAAGGGAGCTTTATTGAAAGTTTTGATATTACCAGGAGGCAGGATTACTACCGGATCAACGTAAATCCAAATGCGCGAAATAATTCTTTTG
>JBDTWP010000445.1:0-5586 GCA_040006615.1 Ferruginibacter sp. | reverse complement strand
ATGGCTTTCAGATAACTCCGAAATTAGATTCACCGCCGGCAATGACATCGCCCTGCGACTCCTTTCGATTGGCCAGGGCTCTCACTAGAGTTCCACCTCCCAAAATGTGTAAAGCCCATGTTATTATAAAATTTCGGAAACGGACAATTTTCGGCTTTAAAACGTTTTTCCAAAATCATTTCATCCATAACCCTATCAATTTAAAACCATAGCAATTTACAATTTCACCAACTTACTCCAACCAGTAAACACAACCAGCGGTGTATCTGAATACATCCTGGTAGCACCGGTCTATGACTTCGACGTAGACGGCATTAAATGCCCTGAAGCCCCCTTCACCGTTAAAGGCGACCAGGTAAAAGTAAAAGTACCCCACGTATTCCTTGCCACAAAAAGCTTTGTGAAAATAATTTGTGCACCGGAAAAAAACCAGTTAAACGCAAAAACAATCGGCGATACAGGCTTCAACAAATTCGATTTTGAATACGATTTTTTCGTAGCAGGGTCTTACGCAGAGCTTCACGAACAAATGTCAAATTTCTTAAACACGCCGTTAATTGTAATGGCTAAGGATAGCAACTGTTCAGCAAACCTTTTCTATCAGTTAGGTTGCGATTGCGTATTCGCCTATATGAAGTTGGACTTTAGTACCGGAACTACAAAGGATGGCGTAAAGGGTTACTCCGGAAAAGTTACCTACCAAAACGGTGCTATTCTTCTATACGACGTTGTAGGAGGGCCACAGCTTATCTCTGCTGATTAATAACAGATTATAAAGCAAAAACCTCTCCATACCGAGAGGTTTTTTTGTATATTTATATATTGCAATCTTAATACAACAACTACTTTATTCTAAATTCACAAAGCAGGGGCGCGACCTGATTAATTCGCAAATTAAAATGTCAAAAAAAAAGCCATATCCGAAATTCCTTGCCAGTAGTGCCCAATACTCCAATGAACAAAATATTTATATAATTTGCACAACTCCACCACACATAATCCTTAAACTAAGAACTGACGACCAGGCATTGCAAAACTTCAAGGATTCCCCAACCCTTTTATATTGCAATGAATTTTATTTTCTCGAGATTCTAAACCCGGAGATTGCGGAAAACAATGATTACCTTTTAGACCGCATGAAAGACTGGGTAAGATCACAAATCAATCTTAGGACAATTTTACTCCCGTAAAAAGCCCCCACGCTCCAAAAATCCCATTTATTTTGTCCTTTCTAAGGCGAACGCCTCGATTTACCTTGCATTCATGCTAGATACTTTACGAGCATGGCTTAATGGTACCAGGGAATACAACCTTGGCGCTTCTCTATATTTCCAACTCGGCGAGAATAATGATCTAAAAGCAATTTTTAATAAGGGCTTTTCCCCTTACTGCTATAAGCGCCTGCAGGCTGAGCTATTAAAAATTTGCATTTCTCTAAAAAGTGAAATGAACCCAGGCCACATTAATGAAAAACCTAAGCCGGCCCATATTATCGACGAAGAAACTACAATTTCAAAAAACACAGTACTTAAAGACCCCACCGAAACGACAGATAACAACTATCCGCCCCCCGAAAATGCAAATTCTGAACTTTATACAGCTTGTAAGCTCGAGGCTGACAATACTTACAAGCAAGCAATGAACCATAGGGCTGTCCTATTCTCCATGGTGCCTTCGGAATTATACGAAGACCCTAACCGCCCCGATCTGGTAGAGCAACGGAGCAAACTTTGCATTCGTGTTGTAAATCTATATAACCAAGCCTCAGATTTATATGATAAAGCAGACTTTGTTCGAATTAATGGCATTCTGCCGGAAGTCGCAAAAAATACAATCGATGAAATCGACAACATTCCTGATCACCTGGTAAAAAGCAAGCTTGACAACCTCAGGAAAAATTATAACAAAACTAAAAAGCGGGAACAAACACCTGAGCGAATAAGCCTACTGCAAAAACATCAATCCGACATCCTTAAACTTGAAAAACGATGGCTCTCTTTAAAACCGAATCAATAACAATACAAAAAGAAGATCCTGATCAAATCTTTAGCTCCCCTGATGATAACGATTTTGTGATTTGCAAAAATCCAACAAAACTTATGGCCCTCATTAATTCATTAGCTGCTCATAAATCAATTTGGTATGTCAGTGATGGGGATTGGAGTATGCATGACCTCATCATGCAACTGTTAAAACAATACAACCCTGCTGATTTATTTATAACTACCTATGCTTTACGGGAATTTTCAGTAAGGCAATTGATCCTGGCACAGGATCGAAAAGAAATATCCTCCGTTAATATGGTTCTCGATTACCGCGCGCAGGTAAGAACGCCAGAAGTTTACCAACTTGCCAGCCTAAACCTAAATAAAATCTACCTCACCGGCATACACGCAAAGGTAACAGTTCTTAAAACCGCTGATGTTTCTATTAGCATTGTTGGCAGCGCCAACTGGACAAATAACCCACGCATAGAAGCCGGAGTGATCTCTATGAATAAAGAACTCGCCGAATTTAATATTTCATGGATTAAAAAAGTAATGGAAAATGCTGAAATCTTTAACTGATATTTCCCCGGATGAATTCGAGGAAATAAAAAAACTCGCCGCGCTTTTCTACACGCCTAGGGATATTGCAATTATCCTTGAAATAGACATAGCATTATTTGTTGAGGGATGCTTCGAAGAAGGATCTCCCACCTGGCAATATTTTAACGCCGGCAGACTATTAAGCGAAACTGAATTAAGAGCCGCAATAATGAAGCTTGCGAAAGCCGGATCCTCGCCAGCTCAAACCATGGCAACTCAAATGCTAATGAATTCCAAAATGAAAATGCTTGATCGATGAAAGACAACGAAAAAATAACCGCTCTCCTGCAAATGAAATCCGCTCAGGTCCTCTCAGCAGCTGAGCTACTGATGAGCAAAACCCGGGACTGGCAGGTAATCAAACAATTTCTCTCTAACCGGCTTAATGATATCATCCTCACCAAAGACCAGGAAAAAAAACTCAATAGATACCAATATATCTACAACCAACTGGCTTCCGCCAGATATACAAAGCTTGAAGTAATTAACCAGGTACAAAAACTGTACAGCATTAGCGTCTCCCAGGTCTACGATGATATTAACTGCACCCAGGAAATTTTTTCCACTGTTATCAATATTAATAAACTTTTTGAAATCCAATTGGAATTAGAGAGCGCAAAAGACATGAAGCGCAAATGCATCGAAGTAAGTGATATCAAAACCGCTGCCCTGGTTCAAAAAAATATTATTGCACTTCAGGCAATGCTACCTGATGATGAACAAACACCAGGCGAAGACTTCGAAGGCCATACGTTCGAACCGGTATTCGATCCAAGATTGCTTGGAAGTCCTGAAATCGACATGAATGAACTCCTGGCAGCTATTAACGCCAAACGAAAAGTAAAAATTAAAACTGATTTATTCCAGGACATTCCTTTTGATCAAACCTCAGATGAAGAAAAGAATTCACTATAATAAACCTCAGCTGCGAAGCATGATCATCGGAGCACCAACTGAAGTCCTGATCGCAGGCCGAGGAACTGGCAAAACAATTGGAGTACTGGCACCTAAAAGCGCCCAATCCTATTTTAAGACCATGCCCCGAGGCACAGGTGTTATTCTTAACGCAACTTTTACACAGGCATTTACCCGAACCTTAAAAGAATTGATCAGAGGCTGGCAAATGATCGGATATGTGATGGATCACCATTTTCTTGTTGGCACAAGGCCATCAGAAAAATGGAAAAAAAAATGGAACTGGCAAGGACCATTTGCACCCCCGCTTGACTATAAATATTTTATTTCCTGGTACAATGGCGCCGTCGCTCAAATTGTAAGTCAGGAAAGAGTAGGCTCTTCAAATGGTATTAGCATAGATTGGATTATTGGCGATGAAGCAAAGTTATTAAATGAAGTCAAGCTGAAAACTGAGCTATTGCCAGCAAACAGAGGGATCATTCCCGCATTTGCCGGCAATCCATATCACCATGGCATGACTTTAACAAGCGATATGCCTATTGGCACGGCTGGCCGATGGCTCCTTGATAAGATCAACGACATGGACCAGGCCGCAGTTAATGACATATGGAAATTACAAGTCGCAAAATTTCAGCTTGCCAATCTTTATTATCCGAAAACCAATGCTGCCGACAGGAAAGAAATTGATAAACAAATTATAATTATCGATGAAGAAATAAATTCAATTCGAAAAGGATTGCTATACTACCACGAAGCTTCCACACTGGACAATATTCATGCGCTCGGAGTAGACTATATTAAACAGCAAATCCGGGATACTTCTACTTTTCAATTCGATACGCAAATTTTGAACTTACGGCCACTTCGCCTGGAAGATGGGTTTTACCCTGATTTCGATGAAAATTTCCACGGCTACTTTGCAGAAGATGAACAATATTTCGATAACCGGATTATTGACCCGTTTAATGCTAACCTCGATTGCAGAAAAGATAAGGATCTTAATACAAACGGACCGATTCACATAGCACTTGATTATAACAGAAGAATTCACCCGCTCGTTGTTGTTCAGGATAATGGCAGGGAAATTCGTGCGGTAAACGGTTTGCATTCCCTGTATCCGGAAAAACTTAAAGAAGCCCTTAAACAATTTAATACTTACTACAAAACTCATAAAAGGAAACTTATATATTACTGGTATGATCATACCGCAGTAGGAGGCGAAAATGAAACTGAAAAATGCCAGGATGTTATTGAAGCACTTGAAAAAGAAAATTGGATCGTTATACCGATGTATATTGGTAAAGCGCCAGGGCATGAAACTAAATATAGAATGTACGGCCACTTTTTAACGGAGGATGGTAAATACGATAAGGTCCTGAGAATTAATAGAGAGAATTGTAAGAGTTTAATACTGAGTGTTGGTATGTCTGCAGCAGAACAACGTAAAGATGGATTTGGTAAAGATAAAAAAAGCGAGCATGATCCCAATTTCCCGGCTGAAGAAAGTACGCATTATAGCGATGCACTTGATATGATTATATGGGGAATGCTTGAGAGTAATTTAGATTATGGTGTTGAGAGTAAGAACGAAGATCTGATCATACAAATTAAAAAGTAAGGTAACGAAAATGAGTATAATAAATGCTGCGTTTCCTTTCAGGCCGCGCTTTCCGTTCCAATCTTTTTGCAAGGGCAAAAAGGATTTTCTTTCTTCAATCGCTAACGCAACAGCCAGCAGGCTAGGCAATGAAGCCCCACTCGACCTGCCTAAATAATAAAGCGCAATAAAGAAGGAAAAATTATGTATATTCCTAAGTATCGCGTGCAGGGCTTTTTATTTTTACCTGTTGATATATTCAATAAAATCATTAATTTAGAAATTAAGTTCACTTGACGCACCTTTTCTATTTAAAAAACGAATATGAAGTTTGTTAGTAATCAACAAATTACAGAGGACGGTGGATTCCTATAATTATATAATTACAAACGTTGTGTGCCATAAGTTCATACTAACTTTTAACGATATTAAAATATATTAACGATGAAAAACTTATTACAGTTAGTCCTTCCATTAATCATT
>JBDTWP010000444.1:0-5616 GCA_040006615.1 Ferruginibacter sp. | reverse complement strand
GGATCCTTATTATCTTACTTACAAATCAAGGCAATTAGGCTACGATAGCCAGGTTATTTTGGCTGGCAGGGTTATCAATGATGGAATGGCTGGTTATGTAGCTAAAAAAGTATTGCAGCATATCATACAAAATAATGGCAATATAAAGGACGCAAAGGTACTGGTGATGGGCGCCACGTTTAAGGAAAATGTAAGTGATATCCGCAATAGTAAAGTAGCCGATGTTGTGAAAGAATTAAAATCTTACTCATTGAATGTGGATATAACGGATCCTTATGCCGAAAGCGATGAACTAAAACATGAGTATGGATTTTCACTATCACAGCATTTGGAGAAGGATTATGATGCAGTCCTTATCACCGTTCCTCATAACGATTACAAAGAATTAGATGATGCGTACTTTGCAGGTATAACAAAACCTACTGCAATGATTGCTGATTTAAAAGGTATTTTTCGTGGTAAAATAAGTAGCAGGCGGTATTGGAGCCTTTAGTTGATATCGCTGACTTTACCCCGCGAATAGGGAACCGGGGTGAAAGTAAATGTTGCCGTCACAGGAATGATCGGATTGAAAACAACTAATTAAATATTGAGTGATAAACAGTGTAATTCGTGACGGTAATGAGTAATACTTTTCATACAAAAGACCTTAGCCGGGATAGTTTTCTAATTACGGGTGGAGCCGGTTTTATTGGTAGCCATATCGCAGCATACCTGCTTAAGCATGGTGCCAAAAAAGTAAGGATTTTGGATAACCTGGTCAACGGTTTTCAAACCAACCTGGATTTATTTTGTCAATATGATGCCTTTGAATTTATGGAAGGTGATATCAGGAATGAAGCTACCTGCCAGCAAGCCTGCAAAGATATCAACTATGTTAGTCACCAGGCGGCATTGGGTTCAGTACCACGTTCTATTAAGGAACCTGTCTATTTTAATGAAGTAAACGTCGGAGGCTTTGTAAATATGTTGAAAGCATCCGTAGATAATAATATCAGGCAATTCGTTTATGCGTCGTCGTCGTCAGTATATGGTGATGAACCAACATTGCCCAAGTTGGAAAGCAGGGTCGGCAATTGCCTGTCTCCTTATGCAGCTACAAAAAAAACCAATGAATTGTATGCCGGCGTATTTGCGGATGTGTATGGAATAAAACTAGCCGGCTTTCGTTATTTCAATATTTTTGGCCCCCGTCAGGATCCTGATGGTGCCTATGCCGCAGTTATTCCTTTATTTGTAAAAGGAATTATGAAAAATACAACAGTTTATATCAATGGTGACGGTGAACAAACACGGGACTTTACTTTTGTGGAAAATGCGGTTCAAATAAACATAAAAGGAATGTTGACTGAAAACCCGAAGGCTTTAAATAAAGTTTACAATGTAGCCGTAGGCAAAAACTTTTCCGTTAATTATTTATTCAGGACCTGCAAAGAATATTTACAAAGTGATTCCGAAGCAACTTACAGAGAACCCCGGGCAGGAGATATAAGGAATTCCCTTGCAGATATTTCACTTGCCGGGGAATTATTGGGGTATGAGCCCACCAAAAAATTTGAAGACGGATTAAAAGAAACAATTGAATTCTTCAAAAAAAAATATAAATAGAAATGTCGGGTACATCATTTTTTGACGCCTGATTTATTTTGATCCCTTGTCTTGAAATGAAAATTCAGTTTATTACTGCCGGAAAATTATCAATTATCAATTATCAATTATCAATTAACTAAAATGCCTATTATACGAACAGATATTCCCGATCTGCTGATTTTTGAACCTGTTGTATTTGAAGACCAGCGGGGCTATTTTTTTGAAAGTTACAATGAAAAACTATTTGCCGCAGAAGGTCTGGAGATAAAATTTGTTCAGGACAACCAGGCAAGATCAACATACGGAGTAATTCGTGGGTTACATTTCCAGTTGGCTCCTTACGCCCAGACAAAACTGATACGGGTGCTAAGTGGAAGTATATTGGACGTAGTGGTCGATATCAGGAGGGGCTCCCCCGCTTACGGAAAGGTTTATTCAATTGAACTGACTGCAGAAAATAAAAAGCAATTACTGGTACCGAAAGGCTTTGCGCACGGATATGCAGTATTGAGTGAAACGGCAGAAATTTTGTATAAATGTGATGCATTTTATCACACGGGAAGTGAAGGTGGATTATTATATAAAGACCCAAAACTTGCCATTGATTGGAGGATTCCTGCCGGAAAAGTGATCGCTGCCGACAAAGATTTGCGCTATGAGGGTATTGAAAATTGCATACACAATTTCATTTTCGAAGGATAATTTTAATATGGAGTGGAACTATCAGTGATAAAAAAAGATATTTGCCGTGGTCCGTGTTTAGATTTCCCGTCCGCCGCCTTCGGCGTACCGGCTAACCTGAATTATCATTTTTTAATACTTAAACCAGTGCGCGCTTGACAAAAAAAACAATATTTGTTACCGGTGCTAACGGGCAGTTAGGTAAGGAAATGAGGGAAATAGCGTTTCTATATCCTGCATTTAATTTTTTATTCGTATCAAAAGAAGAACTGCAGATAGACGACCATGAGGCGGTAAGAAAATATTTTAGCTCCCACACCATTGATTTTTGTATTAATTGTGCAGCTTACACTGCAGTGGATAATGCCGAAACGGAAATAGAGAAAGCTTATCTCATCAACGCGGAAGCAGCCGGTAACCTGGCAATGGTTTGTAAAGAATACAATACCACCTTCATCCATATTTCAACTGATTATGTATTTGATGGCACTGCTACTGTGCCTTACAAAGAAGTCGACCCCGTAAGACCGGTCAATTTATACGGCGCTTCAAAATTGAAAGGTGAAGCCCTGGTTTTGCAATATAACCCACATTCAATTATCATTCGGACATCATGGGTGTATTCTTCCTTTGGCAATAATTTTGTGAAAACAATGTTGCGGTTGATGAGGGAAAGAGATGTGATCAATGTGGTAAGCGATCAGTCGGGCTGTCCCACCTATGCTGCTGATCTTGCAGCTGCCATTATGCATATCGTCAGCCAGCCGGCAAAGACTTCAATGATCTTAAAGGACAATGCTGTTACTTCCGCCATCTTTAACTATTCCAATAAAGGCGTTATAAACTGGTACCAGTTTGCTTTGGCAATTAAAGAACTATCCGGAAGTAAATGCAGAGTAAATCCGATACCTGCTTCGCAATATCCTACGCCCGCAAAGCGGCCACAGTATTCCGTCATGGATACTAATAAAATTCAACAGGCGTTTGATTTGAATATTCCGGAATGGAAGGATAGCCTGGAAAAATGTTTGAGAATTTTGCTTAAAAGTTGATTAGGTAATTGACGGATGATGGATGAGGAATGACAATAGGCAATAGGCAATAAGCAATAGGAAAAAATGCAATAAGCAATAGCCAATAGGCAAAGGGCAACAGCCAATATTTCACCATTCACCACTCACCATTCTACTGATGAGTCGAATATTCCTTATTTTTAATATACACTAACTTGGTACCCCCTTTATCACGCTTGTCAATTTCAAACTGGGGCAGGGAGACAACCAGCGGTGTCAACTTTGAAAAGCCATAATTCCTGGGGTCAAAGTTGGGTTGTTTTTTTAGTAAAAGACTACCCACTTCACCTAGAAAAGCCCAACCATTTTCATCCCCCAGATCATCGACAGTGGTAGCTATTAAATGAAGTGTTTCCTTATTCAGCTTGTCAAAAGAAACAGCGGGTTGGTGATGCGCAGTTTTTGTTTTTGTCTTTGTTGTAGTCGTGATATTTTCTACTACATCGGGCATAGCAATAATTTCCATGTAAATGAATTTGTCACATGCCACAATAAAAGGATTGGGTGTCTTCTTTTGCCCGATACCAAAAACTTTCATGCCTGCTTCCCGAAGCCTGGTTGCCAATCTTGTAAAATCGCTGTCGCTTGAAATAATGCAAAATCCGTCTACTTTCCCGGAATATAAAATATCCATTGCATCGATGATGAGCGCGCTGTCACTGGAGTTTTTACCCGAGGTATAGCTATATTGCTGAATAGGGGTGATTGCATTTTCCAGCAAAACATTTTTCCACCCCGATACTGTTGGTCTTGTCCAGTCACCATATATTCTCTTAAAAGTAGGGGTGCCATACTTGGTGATCTCTTCCATCACCCCCTTTACATTGCTATATGGAACATTATCGGCATCTATTAATACAGCCAATCGTATATCTTTTTGGAAATCCATTTCACAAGATAATTCTTTTTTATTATTCTCTTACGAGAGCAAAAAGTATTTCACTGCAGGCAGGATAAAAATCCCGGTAAGATGGTACGGGTCACGCCATGATTTTTAGTGAAACCGTGTTCAGCACTTTGATCATACCCGTCTGAATGACTCAATCAGTGGGCTTTCGCCGGAACAGCCTCACTTATTTTTAGGCTGAACGAAGCCTGGTAATGGGATAGCGGCCAGGCTTTTATCAATGCGAAGTATAAATCAATAAAACCGGCACCATGAAGCCATATCTATTGTCTATTTTTGTAGCTTATATGCAACTTTTCAATTCTACAAGCCGGATAATTATCACCTGTAGCAATCGCTTATCCCTCTTCCTGCAACAGGAAATTATGGAGTTGGGGTTTCCGCCCGTTCGTACTTTTAAAACGGGTGTGGAACTAAAAGGAACAATTGCAGATTGTATCAAACTGAATTTAAATCTTCGTTGTGCCAGCCAGGTATTATTTTCTTTAAAGGAATTTACAGCCCGCAATGCGGATGAATTGTATAAAGCCTTAATTGATTTTGAATGGGAAGATATTATCCCCGCCGATGGATATTTTTCTATCTCCGGCAACGTGGATAATGAAAGCATCAACAATTCTTTATATGCCAATGTAAAAGTAAAAGATGCCATTGCGGACCGGTTTAGAAACAGGACCGGTTTGCGACCTGATTCAGGGCCCGGGCTTAATAAAACCGTAATTCATTTATACTGGAAGGAACAACTTGCAGAAATATACGTTGATACTTCCGGTGAAACTTTGTCTAAACACGGATACCGGAAAATTCCGGGAAAGGCTCCCATGCTGGAGGCTTTGGCGGCGGCTACCTTATTAGCCACTAAATGGGATAGGAAATCTCCATTCATTAACCCGATGTGTGGATCTTCGACCCTGGCTATTGAAGCAGCATTGCTGGCTACTAACCGCAAACCAGGATTGTATAGGAATAATTATGCTTTTATGCACCTCGTGGGATACCGGGAGGAAATGTATTCACTTCAAAGGCAAGAACTGAACGAAATGGTTACAGCTATACCAGGCCTAATGATCATCGCCACAGACATCAGCAGCGACGCTGTCAATATTTCTAGAATAAATTCCGGCGCAGCAGGAGTTGCCGACTTAATCCGGTTTGAAATGTGCGATTTTGAAATGACCCAGGTACCCGGAGACCAGCCTGGCATTATTTATTTTAATCCGGAGTACGGAGAACGCCTTGGCAAAGAAGCCGAATTACAAATTACCTATGGCCGGATCGGTGATTTCATGAAAAAGAAATGTAAAGGATATACAGGTTATATTTTCACGGGCAATTTAGAACTGTCGAAAAAGATCGGACTTAAAC
>JBDTWP010000443.1:0-5640 GCA_040006615.1 Ferruginibacter sp. | reverse complement strand
CACCTGCACCAATCCATGCATTTTTCTTGATGTGAATATGTCCGGGAACAAGGGTTTGTCTTCCGTTAGGTGAGACTGGGTGACCTTCGGATAATAAGCTGACTTTAGGTGCAATCAATACATTATCCTCAATGGTAATTCCTCCTAAGTCAAGGAATACACAATCGAAGTTTATAAAAACGTTCTTACCGATTTTTGTATTCTTCCCCCTAGTTGATATAAAGCGGTGTAAATAAAGCGACGCTTTCGTCAATTTCTGAACCTGTGATTTGACTTAGTAGGTCCCGTATTTCTGCGGCATCAGAAGAGTTATTTAGCTGAACCAATAACTTCTTAGTAGCAAAAGAAGCTTCCCGCAGCTTAGACGCTTCCGGGTCGTTGGAAGAGATGGCTTCACCATTTCGCAGTCGTTCAAAAATATCTTCGTTGTGCTGATTTGATAACATACCGCAAAGGTATCTTACTCATTACCGCAGCCGGTAACGATAATCAAACCAATAAGTAAGAATTTCAAACCTCTTGTAGTCTTAATGATTTAGGGTTAGTTCCTGTTAGCTTCTTGAAGAAGTTGTTGAAGTAGGTAGTGTATTCAAAACCAAGGGCATAAGCAACATCAGCTATATTCCAGGCAGTATGTTGTAAGAGAGCTTTGGCTTCGCTAACGATACGTTCGGTTATATGAGTTGTTGTTGATTTACCTGTTACTTCCTTAACCGCACGGTTGAGGTAGTTAACATGAACGTGCAAAGCATTGACATAATCCTGTGCTGTTTTAAGCCGTAAGGGTTTATCCGCACTTTCGACAGGGAATTGCCTTTCGAGCAGTTCAAGGAAAACAGAAGTAAGCCGTGATGCTGCATTTTTGTGTTGGTCGTAATGTTCTGAAGGCTGTAGTTTCAACGCTTCATGAATTATCAGGTTGATGTAATTCCTTATAAGGTCATCTTTGTAGGTGTAATCGCTCTTTTGCTCTTCTATCATTCGCTGGAAGAGTGTATTTAGGAACTCCCTTTGTTCGTCGGTTATTTTTAGAATAGGTGTGCCGCCTATTTTGAATAAAGGAGAGTGTTGCAGGCTTTCGCTACGGTTGGATGCTTTAAAAAACTCCTCTGAAAAAAGGCAGGTATAACCTACGATGTGGTAGAAAGCGTTTCCCAGGAATAAGGAATATGAGGATTGCCAAAAAACAATATCGTTCCTTCCTCTTCAAAACTTCTATCAGCATAGTGAATGACACTCTTTCCTGTAGTCAAACAAATTTTATAAAAGTCCTTTCGACTGTAAAGGCGGGTAGCCGCACCATCACTTTCAATTTGGAACACAGTGAAACCTTTCAACTTTAGTTCATTATTGAACTCGGAAACTTGCCTTACACTTTTGTCTTGCATGGAACAAAGTTAAGAAAATCAAAACAGAGTAATATCTTAAAATTCTGCAATTGGCAATCCGCTTGATAGTCAAAAAAAACCCGAAGGCTTAAAAGTGCTGGTTACATAAAAAAACAAAAGCTACCAAAGTAGCTTTCATTCATTCGCCATTTTTGCATTATTCAAATGCCATTGAACTTGATATTTCACGATAAGCATCTGTTTGGCGAATTTGTCCAGGTTTTTTTTTATTATTTGCTAAAATTTTGAGATTAAATATTTAACTCACATCATAAAATAGTTCTTTCACTTTTCCGTAATGTTTGCAAAGATGATTAAGCAAATCAATGAGGCTTTGTTTGCAAATTGTTTGCAAATTTCAAAAAAGCCAAGTTTAGACGCAATTTTAAAAAGTAAAAATCTTTAAGAATATCAGTCTATAAAAACTGATAAAAAGAAAAGAGATTGACTTGTTTGTAAATCAATCTCTTTGCAACAAATTGAAAATCAGTGACCTCGATAGGATTCAAACCTATAACCTTCTGATCCGTAGTCAGATGCTCTATTCAATTGAGCTACGAAGCCATTGTATTGTATTTTATGCCGGATTTCAATCCTGAATTATTCCCGTTTTACTTACCGGAATATACTATTAAATTAAACCAGGCAACAAATATGGAAGTACCCCCTGCAGCGTTTTTCTGCTAATGGATTGCAAAAATAGAGATTTATTTTATTCGTCCCAACTCTTTCCGCATTTTTGCTATAAATAACACATGAAACTTCAATTCTGGACAATCGGGAAAGGACATGAATCCTATATTAAGGAAGGAGTAGAATTGTTTACAAAACGTGTAGCCAACTATTACCCGGTTGAATGGAATATTATAGCCATGCCCAAAAATGCTGCCTCCTTAAACGAATTGGATCTGAGGAAAAAAGAGGGAGAAATTATCTTAGCTGCGCTTCAAAAAGAAGATTGGTTGGTATTGCTGGATGAAAGAGGGAAACAACTGACTAGCGAAGGACTTGCCGGGTTTATCCAGTTGAGGGCCAATGAAAGTGTTAAAAATATCATATTCTTAATCGGCGGCGCCTATGGCGTTAGTGAAGCGATTAGTCAAAGAGCCAACTATATTTGGAGCCTGTCTCAATTGGTTTTCCCCCACCAACTGGTGAGGTTGATTTTGGCAGAACAGGTTTACAGGGCCTGTTCAATTATAAGAAATGAGAAATATCATCATCAATAACTATATTGCAAAAAATATCGTACATGGAAAACCTGTCCATCACCATCGGAATTATCGCGATCACCTGCATCGTAAGCTTTACCGCCTTCAGCAGCGAAAAAATCATGAATGACCTGATCATGTGGCCTGTTGAAGTAAAGGCGAAAAATCAATGGTACCGCTTTCTTACCTCCGGTTTATTACATGGCGACTGGATGCATTTAATTTTTAACATGTTTACGCTTTACATTTTCGGGCAACAAATTGTGGAGCCCGGTTGCGAACAATTATCCGGGAAATGGATGTACCTGGTTTTATATTTCGGCGGAATGATCGTTGCTGATATTCCCAGTTATCTCAAGCATAGAAACGACTATAACTACAGGAGCCTGGGCGCTTCAGGTGCGGTATCGGCTGTAGTGTTTGCAGGCATATTATTTTATCCGACCATGAAGATGGGATTCTTTTTCATACCACCCATCATTCCTGCCTATATATTCGGGCCGCTTTATCTCTTATACTGCGTATATGCTGCCAAACAAAGCAGGGACAATATCAATCACGATGCGCACTTATGGGGTGCCATATTTGGCCTGGCATTTCCACTCGCATTACATCCCTATTTATTTCAAAGAATGATCGGCTTAATCACTGGCACTGCCTGAATAGCTGACCGAATAAATATGGCGGGTGGAATCCCTGATCTTAAAACGGTCATCAATTCGCATTCCTACCACCCAGATGATTTTTTTATCCATTTCAATTACCCAGGTATTTTCCTTTCGTGTAAGCGATAATTTCTGGTCAATAAAAAACCGGCTGAGCTTTTTTTTCTTATGCATACCCAGGGGGTAAAAATAATCTCCCGGTTTACATTTTCGCAAGAGCAATGGAAATTTAATAAGGGCAAGGTCTACCTGTGCGATCAATGGATCATTGAGCATAGAAAATTGAGCACGGACAATTTTCTCCATCGAAATGGTACTATTCTTAAAAACAATCCGGCTATCATTTTCTTCAATTAAGATATTGCCTGCTTCGGTAGCCTGTCTGGGTGAGATAATAAGCCACATGCGGTTTTTAATGATACGGTGTGTGGCGGATTGAATGTATTTACCAGTTTCACTTTTTAGTAATGAGATGGCTTCTTCAGTTTGATGAGCCGTAAAACCATAATCCCTGATGATCTCGTAGAGCACGGTTGCCAGGGGCACGGTCTTCATCAATTTTAAAACGGGAATATGCAATTCATCTCCCTTTTGTTCTACCAATTTTTTCTTATGAATTTCAACAGCCTGTTGATACAATAATGCTGTTTCCCTGAAACGCCGGATATTTTTTAATACATTATCTGTTGCCGCAGGGAAGCTTTTATTTACCAGCGGAATGATCGTATTGCGAAAATAATTCCGGGTATAGTCATTCTCCTGGTTGGTATGATCGGATACATTTTCAAGATCATTTTCTTCCAAAAATGTCTCTACTTCGTTTCGCCGGGCAAATAACAGGGGGCGCATAATTTTTCCCTGTTTAGGCTGCATTCCCCTTAAACCAGTTATGCCGGTGCCCCTGAAAAAGTTCATCAGTACGGTTTCGATGTTATCATCGGCCTGGTGTGCAGTAAGTATATAGTCTGCAGTTGCCTGTTGGCTGTCGATAGCAGTGAATTCAATATCATCCTTCTCTTTTTTCTCATTCCTCATTTCCGCATTATCAACCAATGTATTAAACCATTCATAACGAAGATCTCTTGCCGCTTCTTCTATGGATTTTTTTGAAGTTGCCGCATAATCGATGGTATCAAATGTTTTTACATAATATGGCACCCCATATTTTTGTGCCAGTTCTCTTACGAATTTTTCATCCCGGTCGCTGTCATTGCCCCTCAACTGGAAATTACAGTGGGCAATTACAAAATCATAACCGGCCTGTTTGCAAAGTTCACACAACACAACTGAATCCACCCCCCCGCTCACGGCAATCAATAACCTGTCTTTTGGCAGAAAGAGATTTTCGTGCAGGATATATTGCTTAAAGTTTTCTAAAAGATTCATCGCATTATGAAGCCCCATCCCTACCCTCCCCAGGGGGAAGAAACGCGAATGGGAGTTTTTAAATTTAAATGATAAATTAAATTACGCAATCTTTGTGATCATTTCCAGCTTTTCCTTTGCGGGGTTTGCTCCTAACACTATCTCGTACCCCACGGGTTTCACCCGTGACTTTTTAAATTCAATCCCGGGGTTAGGCATTCCTTTTAATTGATCCTCTGCTATTTTAATGTCATCCTCCGGGGTTTGGCATCCCTTTTAATTGATCCTATGCTATATTTAGGTCACCCCACTGGGTTCCTTATTGGAAAGGTCGATATAAAGGACGGAGCCGGGCGGGCCCTTATCGGGCTGGTGCGACTTTACTCCTCAATATCTTCCAGGGCACCCTGTAATTCATTGTAGGAATGCTGGTCCCCCGCCCTTATGGCCTCTTCCATACCTCTTTTGTAGATCCGGATGGCTTTGTCAAAGTTACCGGCACGCTCCAATAATTTGCCCAAATGGTAATAAGAACCTATATAGGTGGGCTCCCGCAGCAAAAGTTCGTTAAACAGGTTCCTGGCTTCTTCATCCTCGCCGATCTTTATGTATTCGAGTGCCAGCGCATGTTGCAGGAAACTATCCTTATCCGCCGTCTTCATATATTCCAGTAATTTTTCTATCCTGGTCATGCTACAATATTTTTTTTGGTTTTATATTCAATTTATACATACAAATCTTACCTTTGTTATTAGTTGCATAAACAACTTGTTTCTTGTTGCTAAACTTTAATCATGAAAATTTTAGTTTGTATCAGTAAGACACCTGATACTACCGCAAAAATAGCTTTCACAGCCAACAATACGAAATTCGCGGCCGATGGCGTTCAATGGATCATAAACCCTTACGATGAATGGTATGCCCTTGTAAGAGCGATCGAACTCAGGGAAGCAGGTGCTGCCAGTTCCATTCACCTGGTAACGGTAGGGCCACCAGATTGTGACCCCATCA
>JBDTWP010000442.1:0-5670 GCA_040006615.1 Ferruginibacter sp. | reverse complement strand
TTATGAAGAAGAAATGCAAACTACCATTCAGGTTAAGAATGATACAGGGGGCAATCGGGAAAAGTTATGTGATCAAGCATTATAAATGGGGTATCATAATGACAAAGTACCCGGATATGACAAAGATAATCGCATCCCCCAAACAACGCACCTGCAGAAACCTGTTCCGCGAAGCAGTCGCTTACGCCAAAATAGTTATCGCCGATAAGGAAATGAAAAAAGAATGGCAAAAAAGGCTCAGAAGAAGAAACGGCGTGTACAATGAAGCCGTTAAAGCATACATGCTCAAAGATAGGCTGGCAAAGGAAAGGGACAGCTTGCTGACAAACAGGCTGATCAGGAACGCATTCAAAAATCATCCCGCAATGGTAGGGGTAACCCTCGCGGTTACCCCTACCCTCCCGCAAAATTCAAATAACCATGCAGCACATTATATCGGATCAGGCTGAACGTTTCGCGCCCGGCTATACACGGGTGAACAACTTCATTACTGATTTTTCTGAAATGGTTTTCCAGGCTTGAAAAATTGAACCTAAAATGTAGCATAATGTATCGGTTCACGTAAACTAAGTAGTTGAACCTGGTTTGTTTACATCATTTAAGTGACCTCAAAATTAAGGTCACCTCGCAGGTCACCTTTCAGTTCACAAGCCATTGCCTGGCGATCCCGGGATACCATTTATTAGCCTCGTGCACAAAACTAATATGTGCCCGGTCATTTCTGCAGGTGTAAAAAGCAATCACTTTAAAATTTGGAATCCCGTTTTTTCCCTGGGCATTGCAACGGGAATCATAACAAAAAAATATAATACTAATAACGATTGCGGTAATGGATATTTTATTTATTTTACTGAATATAATCATACCAATTTCTTTTATTTAAGCAATTCATACTGAATGGAATGACATGAGTCTTAAAGATAAATTTAAATTAATAATAATGGGTTAAGCCCGGGGAAAGATTTACATCTTAGTTTTAGTGGTTAGCATGGAGGATCAGGATGCAGGGTTACCAACCTTAGCAAAGATGGTTGCCAACCTTTGATAATTAGGTATTTGCAGAATTTTTGTGAAGGTTGGCAACCCTATTAGAACACCCTAATACCCTTAAGACATAATTATGACTTTACAGGATATCGCCCGATACCGAATGGTTAACCAGCAACTGGTTGCAACCGGTTTTAGCAAACCTGCAGAAATAGTGGGATGGCTGGGCGCGATGCAGGCACAGGAATATGCGCACTCCAAATGGGCGATTGGCCTCCGGTTGCCTGGTTGCAGGGATGCGGATATTGAACAGGCTTTTTCCAATGGAGAAATCCTTCGCACGCATCTTTTAAGACCAACCTGGCACTTTGTAACTCCCGCGGATATTCGCTGGATACTTGCGTTATCGGCGCCGCGCGTCAATGCAATAAACTCGTTTATGTACCGGAAAATGGAGCTGGATAATAAGCTTTTTACCAGGACAAACGATGCGTTGGCCAGGGAACTTCAGGGTGGCAAACAACTCACCCGTGCCAAACTTCAATCGGCGTTGAAAAGAAAAAGAATTCAAGCGGATGGAATACGGTTAAGCTGTATAATGATGCGCGCTGAACTGGATGGTATCATTTGCAGCGGGGCCAGGGCGGGTAAACAATTTACTTATGCCCTGCTTGAAGAAAGGGTACCACCATTCACACATGTGAACCCCGATGAAGCGCTGGCTGAGCTAACCAGCAGGTATTTCAAAAGCCGGGGACCGGCTACGCTAAAGGATTTCGCAGTTTGGTCAGGGTTAACCTATACCCTCGCAAAAAAGGGCATAGCGATGGTTTCAGCTCATTTCACCAGGGAAATAAACGGTAATGAGGATTATTATTTTCCTCCCATTGATTCTCTTAATAAAAAACAATTTCAAAAAACCTGGTTATTGCCACCTTATGATGAGTTTATTATGGGCTACAAAAACAGGGATGCCATTTTTTTAAACAGGAACAAAATAAACCCCGCGCCAAAATTACTTTTTGATAACACCATCATCGCCGAAGGTCAGGTTGCAGGTTCCTGGAGAAGAACCATTCAGCATAATTCAATTGACCTTGAATACCATCTTTTCAATCCAACCCACAAAAAACAGTTGACCGAAGTGGAGAAGGCCATCAGAGCGTTTTCAAAATTTATGGGGCTTGCAGTCTCAGTTAAGAATTAAGAATGTCTTTGCATTGAAATCTTTAGTGAAAATGGTTAGCTTGCGACAAGAAAAAAGGATGGTTGGAATATCAGCATTAAACCAAAGGATGTACAGGATGTACGGCAGTTTAACCTGACCGTTTTTGATAATCGTATGGCTTCATTACAGGTAACGGGCACGAACCGCCAGTCTATTACTTTTAACGGATAAATATCAGGAAAAAATGAATTCTTAAAAGTAGGATATCCACCCGGCACAATTAGTTTTTTCTTATGACTAACACTATTATTACCGATCAATAAGTAGCCCGGCCACCGGAAATATCAAAAACGAAGCCGGTATTAAAACTTGCTTCTTTCGATACGATCCAGGATGCAATAGAAGCAACCTCTTCGACAGTACCCAGCCGGCCCATCGGTATTTTAGCCGTCATATAAGCCATTTGTTCCGGTGCTGTATTAACGTTCAAAGCCGTCCTGATTACAGCGGGAGCCAGGCCATTTACGGTTATACCGGTTTGCGCATATTCCTTCCCGATACCTTTTACAAGTCCTATCACCCCCGCTTTCATGGACGAATAACCTGTCATAAAAGGATTGCCTTCCTTGCCAGCAATGGAAGCGAGTAATAATATGCGTCCATAGTTATTTTTTTCCATTGCCCTGATAGCATACTTTGTCATAAGAAAAGCTCCCCTCAAATTGATTGCATAGATCCTGTCGTATTCTTCAACCGGGTAGTCGGTGATCTTTGTATTGGTGGGACCAACGATTCCGGCGGAATTAACCATAATATCTATTTTGCCAAATCTTTCCTCAGCCTCCCCGATAGCATTCATTACAGGGCTTTCTGATGAAATATCCACTATATAACCTTCAGCAATAAATCCCTGGTTCTTAAATTCAAGAACGGTTTGGTCCAACAATGGTTTGTTTATGTCGAAAAGGGCAACGCTGGCGCCTTCAGATGCAATTCGTTGGGCTATGGCTTTTCCCAATCCATCTGCACCTCCCGAAATTATGGCTGACTGGTTTTCAAATCGTTTCATATGTTATCGTTTAAATGGATTTATCGAAGTGACCATTGCTGCAAAGTATTTTAACAACTTATCCGGGTTGTATTAATATTTACAGATTAATAGTTTAAGATTATATGCCTGAATTACTGCAACAAGGCAGACAGGGTTGTCTCTTGTGTACTTTAATAACATCAGATAAGAAATTCCCTATTCATCATGAAGGTTAATTTTTAAAAAGGTGAGGGACTTACGCATGACCAGCCACCATCAATAACTAAAGTTTGTCCGGTGATTTGCCTTGCCCCTTCTGATACAAGGAATAAAGCGGCATTGGTGATATCAGCAACAGTAGCGGGGCGACCCATTGGGGTCAACCTGGACCAGGTAGCTGTATAATCCGGATCGTCTAATGTCCGTTCGGTTAATGTGGCGCCTGGTGCAATAGTATTCACATTGATCTTATGTTGCGAGAGTTCAATTACCAGGTTTTTGGCAAGCATTTCCAAAGCAGCTTTACTCATACTGTAAGCTGCGAGATCCTTGTGTGCCTGGTGACCCGTGACCGAAGAAGTAAATAACAGGGATCCGCCTGACGCCTGTTTTTTCATTTGATTGGATGCGGCCTGCGCCAAAAAGAAAGTGCCGCCGAGGTTTACCTGCATGACCCTGAAAAATGACTCCGGCGGATAAGTAAAGAAATCTCCAAATAAGGTAATGCCAGCATTGGCTATTACAATATCGAGCTGACCAAATTGCGCCACTGCGGTATCTACCATTTTTTTAATAAATACCATATCGCCGGAATCACCCGCAATTGCCATGCAATTTCCCCCGGTATCATCGATAATTTGTTTCACAGCTTTATCTGCAAGGGTTGGATCTATATCATTCAAAAAAACCTGCGATCCTTCCTTAGCGAGATTGGCGCAAATTTCATAACCAATACCCTGCCCGGCCCCGGTTACTATGACTACTTTATTTTTAAAGGACATAAGTGATGAGTGATGAAGGATGAATGATGCGGTGAGTGATAAGTGATGAGAGATGCGATGAGTGATGACCAGGAGTATTCATTGATTAGGTGATGACTCCTACTCATTTTCACATTTTCTTCAGTGCGAGTCTCTCGAAACTTTTCCGCCAGAACCACCTTTTAAAAAGTCCATGTCGGCACCAAGATTTGCTTGTTCTACATGTGTTTGATACAGGTGCACATATCCGCGGGTTTGGATCTTTTCTGTTTGTTTCCATACAGCCTTTCGTGCAGACAGTTCTTCGGCCGAAACCTCTAATTGCAATATCCTGTTGTGCGCATCCAGGCTGATGATATCTCCATTCTGTACCAACGCCAGGGTGCCGCCAACAGCGGCTTCCGGAGACACATGGAGTACAACAGTGCCAAAGCCGGTGCCGCTCATCCTGCCGTCGGAAATCCGCACCATATCTGTAACACCCTGCTCTAATAATTTTTTCGGCAATGCCATATTCCCTACCTCAGCCATGCCGGGATAGCCCCGCGGCCCTACATTTTTCAGTACCATGATGCTGTCTGCGTCAATATCGAGGTCAGGGTCGTCGATACGTGTATGATAGTCTTCAATATTTTCAAAAACAACCGCTTTGCCCGAATGCTTCAGGAGTCCGGGGCTTGCCGCAGAGGGCTTTATCACCGCTCCATCGGCGGCCAGGTTCCCTTTCACCACCAATATGCCGGATTCAGGCTTAAAAGGATCCTTCATGGTGCTTATCATATTGCGGTCGTACACTTCAGCAGCCGAACAGTTTTCTCCCATGGTTTTGCCATTAACCGTAATGGCATCCTTATGAATTATAGACGACATTTCTTTGATTACTGCCGGTAACCCTCCTGAATAATAGAGGTCTTCCATATAATTATCCCCCGAAGGCTGTATATTGGCAAGCAGCGGAATACCCTGCGAGTATTTATCTATATCGTCAATGGTAAAATCAACGCCAATCCTGCCGGCAATAGCCAATAAATGGATCACGAAATTGGTTGATCCGCCAATGGCGGCGTTTACCATTACAGCGTTCTCAAAAGCGCTCCTTGTGAGTATTTTGGACAAGACCAGGTCTTCTTTTACCATTTCCACTATTCGTCTTCCTGATAATTGGGAGAGTACTTTTCGTCGTGCATCCGCAGCGGGAATGGATGCGTTGTCGGGCAATGAGAGACCCAATGCTTCTACCATCGCGGCCATGGTGGAAGCCGTCCCCATTACAGCGCAATGACCCTGGGTGCGGGCCATACAGGCTTCAGCTTCTACAAATTCCTGAGAGGTTATCTGTCCCAGTTTACTGGCCGCATCAAAACGCCAGACGTCAGAAGTTCCGATATCTTTTCCTTTCCAATGGCCTTTCAGCATTGGGCCACCCGAAATAACCAGGGTTGGGATATTTACGCTGCAGGCACCCATTACCAGGGACGGGGTTGTTTTATCACAGCCACAAAGCA
>JBDTWP010000441.1:0-5683 GCA_040006615.1 Ferruginibacter sp. | reverse complement strand
GGCCGTGAACAAAAAACAGACATGAGTAAAATGCGCCAGCGCAAGGAAGAATTTGCAGGGGCTTCAACCAGCACAGGCGGTCCGGAATACATCAGCAATGAAAATGATTATAATGACCCCTCACCGGCAATAAAGCAGGAGCCAATCCGTGTTCAGCCAAAGATCGGCAGAAATGACGCCTGCCCCTGTGGCAGTGGCAAAAAGTATAAGAATTGCCATGGGAGGGATGCCTAAGTAAACAGGCTTTTTTGGGAAGGCTGACTTTTAGTAAGAGTTGGCCCTTTTTTTGATATTTTATGCAGGCAAAAATATGGGTAGCCCCTTTACACTCCGGGGCTTAACGGATGGAATTCAACAGTAAGTGGTTTATCCTGCGTAAACACCGTCGGCGCAGAAGTTATAGAATTTTATTTGCGCTCATTTACCGTGCAGGGTTACCAACCTTTGAAAGACTGACAACCCTAAAATCTATGACCATCTGTGTCTCCATTCCTGGTAATTTACTATTGCTTTTTGAATGTAATGTAATAAGCCAACAAAAAACTCACCGTTGTATTTTTATAATTACCGTTATACAATTCAGCATTGCTAAGTACATTGGAAAAGCCGCGGCTAAAGATGGCTGAAATTTCAAATCGATGGAGGGTTACCCCTGCAAGTACATTGAAACCTATATCAAATGGCTTAATATTGGTCGGCAGACTCTGGCCCGGATTCTCTGAGGAAAATATTACTTTATTTCCAATCTTAGAACTGCTGCCATTAAATGAAAACCCATTACCTGCTTCAGCCCCCCAAACTCCCCTGCCTGCGTATAATCCTGCGCCAAAAAATGCGCTGTTCTCTTTACCCTTATAATATTTGTAGACAATGTTTACAGGAACCTGCAGGTATATCACCTGGATATTTCTGTAATTCATATTAAAAGAATTTTGGGTTAAAAGGCCGCTTCCTTTTGAGACAATGGAGATGCCTGATTGAAGCGCTATTCTTTTCCTGAGGACGATTTCTGCTGATAATCCTACAGAAAAACTTGCAAAGGGGTTGGTAGAATATGAGAAAAATGATTGATCGCCGAAATGATTGGTAGTAATAAATTCTGAAATTGTGCCACCGCCTTGCAGGCCCGCCTTAATTTGCCCGGTAACATTTGAATGCAGGATAGTGGAAATGGCGATAAGGGTAAAGAATTTATTCATCGGGCTACCTGGATTTTATTTATGAACTGCAAGGTAGGCTAAAAATATGATGATGGACGATGATTGGGATAGGGTTGCCAACCTTTGAAAGGTTGGCAACCCTAAAACTAATACTTCTGCAACAACGTTAATAATTTCTTATCCAATTTATGCCCCTGCCAGTCTTCATAAGCAACGTCGCTACGACCCGAATCCAGCAGGCCGAAATCACCGATAAAATTCCATAAGCCAAATCCGATCTTGCCTGAAGAAAGAATATCGAGCACATCATTGAACCAGGCTATAAAAACATTGTGTGGTGTTTTATTCCAGCAACCACATTCACCGCAATGCACACCAATGCCCTGTCTGGATAATTCTATCCATGGCTTGTAATAAGTTTCGAGTAATTCCCGGCTTAAATACTTGTCGCCAACCTGGCCAGGCCATTTAGGCTCGGGTAGATTGTTGATGTCCTTATTAGCCCAGGGCGCCTTGTAATGAGAGATAGAACCCGGATAATAACCGCGGCAGCTTTGTGAAATGTTGAGATCAGTTATCTCAGTTATAACAGAATTGCCCACATTATTGCCATCCGCAATAACCAGGTGGTCAGGATTTTCCTTGTGAATGGCTTCTGCGGCGGCTTTGGCTACTTTGCGGTAAAGGTCGCCGGGAACCGGGCCCGATTTTGAATGCTGGTCGTTCATGTCGTCCCGCATACTGGGTTCATTTACAAGGTCGAAACTTATTTTTTTCGCGGGTACATTTTTAAACAACTTTGCCCACATGCTCCAATGGAAATAGAATGCCTTTTGCGCTTCTTCATCTTTCCACAAATTATAGGGCTCATGAAAACCCGCATTAATACAATAGCCGGGAGCACGGTGCAGGTTGAGACTAACATGCATATTGTATTTATGCGCCATGGCTACCAGGCTTTCAATCCTGTCGACAGCCTGCTTATTTATATGATATACTTCTTCGGGGGCAATATTTCTACTTCGGTCAATATCAAGGTATGAAGGGTAGGCAATGGGCAGCCGGATAAAATTAAAACCCCAGTCCTGCATCCATTTTAAATGATCCTCTGTAGTGGTAAGTGCGGATGCCATTTTTGCCGGCGAGAAAAAATCGAGCAGGTTAAAACCCTTCCATTGCGGCAATTTATTTGCCTGCTGTAGCGGGACAAGTGCTGCTGCATCCGCAAATGTAAGGCCTGCGGTAATGAGGCTGGTGTTTTTTACAAATGTTCTGCGATTCATGAGTTTCAGGTTTTAAATGGAAATTTACGAATTTATTACGACCTTTTAATTCTGTAAATTTGCCTCATCTAAAAAAATGAGAATGAATATCGCTTCTTATATTGATCATACCGTTTTAAAACCGACAACGACTATTGCGGATGTTGAAAAACTTTGCTCAGAAGCAATACACTATCAATTTGCGGCAGTATGTGTGCCCCCCCTGTTTGTAAAAAAAGCCAGAGAAATGATAACAGGTTCGAATGTAAATGTTGCTACCGTTATCGGGTTCCCGTTTGGCTATTCAGCTATTGAAGCAAAAGTGGCGGAACTGGTATTGGCGATCGTTGATGGCGCTGATGAACTGGATGTGGTAATTAATATAAGCGCTATAAAAAATAATGACTGGCAATTTCTGGCCAATGAGATCAACGCCATTTTACCAATCGTAAAAAGTAAAAGCAAGGTGATTAAAATAATTATTGAAACAGGTATTCTTACAGACGGTGAGATCATCAAATGCTGTGACCTGTATGGTGCAGCCGGCGTTGATTATATGAAAACATCTACGGGATATGCGGAAAAAGGTGCTACCGTTGAAGCGGTAAAACTACTGCGCAAACACCTGGCGGAAAATATTCATATTAAAGCAAGCGGAGGCATAAAAACCTATACTTTTGCCAAACAATTAATCGATGCGGGCGCAGACAGGTTAGGTTGCAGCAGCAGCGTTGCTATTGTAAACGAAGCTGACCAACAAAATTAAGTGGAACAGTTTTTGCCTACGAATTACTATGAAAAAAATGATTCTTGTTGCGATTCTTTTTTTATCCGCAGGTTTAATAAAAGCTCAACCCATCGGCCCTGGAGATTCAACTTTGACCCCGGGAAAAGTTATGGTATTTAAAGATAGCCGTTTAGACATATTAGCTAAAAAAGAAGCCGAATTTAACGAGGCGCTTGCATTAGGGCCAAAAGCCGCAAAAGGATTCCGGCTGATGGTATTGAACACCAATGACCGGGCACAGGCTATGAACCTGAGAGCCAGGTTATTACAACGATTCCCGGAACAGAAGGTGTACATGAGCTTTCAACCGCCCTATATTAAATTGAAGTTTGGCAATTTTTTAGAAAAAACCGAAGCGGACCAATATAAAAAAGAAATCACGAATAATAAATTAGTTACGACCAATATTTACCTGGTGCCGGAAATTATTGAGATAAAATCAGGCCAGAATAAAGAAAAGGAAATATTATAAGGTGAATGGTAGTGGGCAATGGCCGATGGTCAATTTCACCATTCACTATTACAATTCACCTGAAAGTACCTTTTTAAAACAAGCCCCTTGAGTGAAGCACTACAACAGCAAATAAAAACGCTCGCAAAACAATATGCCGACGAATTCATTTCTATTCGCCGCCACCTCCATGCGAACCCGGAGTTGAGTTACCAGGAGTTTGAAACCTCCAGGTTCGTTCAGCAAAAATTAAGCTTGCTCAATATTCCTTTTGAAATCAAAGCGACCACCGGTGTAATCGGTTTGTTGCATGGAAAAAATCCCGGCAAAAGAGTAGTGGCATTAAGGGCCGATATGGATGCACTTCCCATTATGGAAGAAAATGATGTGCCTTATAAATCAACAAACCCGGGTATAATGCATGCGTGCGGACATGATGTACACACCAGTTGTTTACTGGGTGCTGCAAAAATCCTAAGCGAATTAAGGGATGAATGGGAGGGCACGGTAAAACTGATCTTCCAACCGGGGGAAGAAAAAAATCCTGGTGGTGCAAGCATCCTGATCAAAGAAGGTGTGCTGGAAAATCCTGCTCCGCAGCATATTTTTGGTATGCACGTGCATACCACACTTGAAGCAGGTAAGCTTAGTTTCAGAGGCGGGATGGTAATGGCCAGTGCGGATGAAATTTATATTACCATCAAAGGTAAGGGTGGCCATGCAGCGGCGCCGCAGTTTACTTCCGATATCATATTAATCGCATCACATTTAATTGTAAGCCTGCAACAGATCATCAGCAGGAATAACAATCCTTTTAATCCATCGGTGCTCAGCATTACGTCTTTCCAGGGTGGTAATACTACCAATATAATTCCTTCAGAAGTAAAGCTCATGGGTACATTCCGGGCTATGAATGAAGATTGGCGTTTTAAAGCTCATGACCTTATAAAAAACCTGTCAACTGAACTTGTGAATAGTATGGGCGCTGAAATTGAAATTAAGATTGATGCAGGATATCCCTACGTACTTAACAATGAGAAGCTAACTGCCGCGGCAAGATTAAAAGCCGAATCTTTTCTTGGAAAGGAAAATGTAGAAGAAACCGAATTAAGAATGGGTGCTGAAGATTTCGCCTTTTATTCACATAAAATACCCGGTTGTTTTTTCAGGCTGGGTACCGGTAACGTTGCAAAAGGCATTACCATCGGGGGACATACGCCAACTTTTAACATAGATGAAGCTGCCATTGAAACAGGAATGGGAATAATGGCTTTATTGGGTGCCACGAATGCGGAATAAGAGGTCGTTTGGGTGATAAAGATATTGGGATATTGGGATACTGCGATGATACTGGATATTGGGATACTGGCTTAAAGAGATGTCCTTAAGGGTTGCCAACCTTAACGGGGGCGTATTCCAAATTCATCCTGCTCCGGACGACGCAGCAAAAACAGTATAACCTTTTTTCCATCTGTTCATTTTCTTATTTTTCAAATATTTAAATTTCACGTTTCACGTTTTGGCCCGTAGGAACAGGCCTCGGCCTGTTCCTGTGTAATACCAATGGTAATTGCGTTTCAATTATTCATGAGAACAGGCCGCGGCCTGTTCCTACAATACCCATTAGATGATTATACCCTAATATTGTCGGGTAGATCAGGGCTCATAGTTTTTAAAAAACTATGAGGTCTTTCGAAGGGTGTTTAGCGAAAACATAATTGCGACATATTGAATATCAAGCTAAAGGGAATGGGTTATACATAATCGTCGCTCCTGATTTCGATCGGTGGGGACGCCATAGCCGCCAATTTATTTTTTTGGTAGAGCCGTAGGCTCGGTTTATTTTGTAGCAACGGATTTTAATCCGTTGTTACAACATCCAATAGATGAGTGCCGTAGGCACGGCCCATTTTTGATTAATCTTTATATGGGCCGAGCCTATGGCTCTCAATTCAATGATTAGTCTATCAACGGATTTAAATCCGTTGTTATAATATTTGTCGAGCCTACGGCTCTAAAGAAT
>JBDTWP010000440.1:0-5703 GCA_040006615.1 Ferruginibacter sp. | reverse complement strand
TACATTTTTCATCTTTAATCATTTGGCGGTATTTTTATTATTCAACCATTTTTTAAAATAGATGTAGAACAGGCCGTGGCCTATTCCTACAAGGACCCCGTCTTAACAAATAACATTGCGCTTTTTTTCATGATGATTTTCTTGTAGTGGCAATTTTATTATTCAACCATTTTTTTCAATAGATATAGAACAGGCCGCGGCCTGTTCCTACAAGGTCCCCGTCTTAACAAATAACATTACATTTTTCATCTTTAATCATTTGGCGGTATTTTTATTATTCAACCATTTTTTACAATAGATATAGAACAGGCCGCGGCCTGTTCCTACAAGGGCCCCGTCTTAACAAATAACATTACATTTTTCATCATAAATCTTTTGGCGGCATTTTTATTATTCAACCATTTTTCACAATAGACGTAGAACAGACCGCAGCCTGTTCCTACGAGGGCCCTGTTTCTTATAATTCATTTATCATTTGAAGCAGGTTTTCAATTATTGCCTTTTCTGCACCAGTTTTTGCCCTTGTAGAACCTACTTCATATCCGCCTATAGGGATATATTTATTTTCGGATCCACTTATTCCTTTTTTAGGATAAGCGTCTTCAGATACAAGGTAACCACTGCTACCGTTGCAATGTGTGATCATGAACGTAAAAGAATAGGGTGACTGATTTCTCATTTTCACGCTTATTTGGTTAAACACTTCACCCGAAACACCCGTTAAAATTATCCTACCTATTTTAACGGCTGAAAGGCGAACCTGCAGGGAATCATCCTTCCCGCTTGCCGGCTGAAGAAATTGAGTTTCTTCTTTCTCTTTGGCGGGAAGTGATATTACACGTTGCAAGGCAGTAATCTTCCCTGAAGAAAATGCCTGGATCTCTTTTGAAATCCTCATTGATTCTTTACCAAGGTCTTCGCCAATTGCATCTTTGCCGTATGCATATGCATTGTGATCTTCAAAATCAATATGCGGGCCATAAATCGGGTTAATATCACCAGAGGCTCCCACGATTACTGGGGCGATCAGTTTCCCTCCGGCTCCCTCTTCAACATATCTTGAAGCTGCCCCGGGCCAGTCGCCGGTAATAAGATAATTTCTGGGACCAAGCACTACGCCGTGACATGGCCAGTTCATAATAATTGCAATAAGACTACCCGAATTATCCTCTATACTGATTACACCAACCTCATGGTCACAGGGAGCGTAGGGATTCCTGCCTAGTGATATCTCCCCCTTTCCATCAGGCGCCCTGCGGTTAATATTCATTTTGCACTCACCTTTGCCCGCCCCAATTCTAACCCTGACCAGTTTGCTTAATGCATCTTTGGTAGCGATAACAATTTTTCCCTGCAATTCCTCCACATAGGCATTGACTTCAGCAGAGGAATCATCTTCGTACACTTTGATAACCGGGCCGCCATGATTGTGAACAGCCGACAACAAAACATATTCCTTTTTTATTCCTGTCTCCTTTGATATGCGCTTCGTAGTTTCCTCCCAGATGGAATTTGAAATCCCTATGAGATCTGTAGTTATTAATATGGCCTTATTTACTCCATCACTGAATGCAATTACCCTGGCGAATAAGTCATCGTGAACACCCTTAAACGGAGCGTTTCTTCCGCCATATCCACTCATGGGTATCGGAGTACCGGGAGTAATCAGAATTTTTGAAGTTCCGGCATACAACATATTCCCGGGTATCTTATCTCCTTTTGCAATCTTTGTGGTTTGTGCAAATAAAAATATGCTGATTAAACTACCAGGAATAAATAAAATAATTTTTCTCATCTTAATTAAGTTGTAATAATGAAAACCTCGTTTAATAGCCACTCCAGAAAATTTTATCCCTTTTGATGAATAATAAATTTTATAGAATTTCAATATTAAGAAAAGCCCTGGCCCAGATGTTATTATGATTTAACTCTATTGCTTTACTGAATTGTTTCTTTGCCAGTGCATAATTGCTTTTCCCAAAATAAGCCAGACCCAATAGTAAGTAATTATCTGATAGCCCGGTTTGACGTGAAACTGCAGAACCAAATTTTGAAAAAAAATCCGATCCCTCACTGGTTTTTAGCTGCTTTTTGCCAGCCTCAAAAAATTCGTTGAAGTAACTGTGTGCAATATTTACCTGCTTCATTTTAAGCATAGCCTGCCCCCTGTAAAAACCAGACCGGTTAAATAATGCATCTGCATTTTTGTGTTGTAATATTTTATTATAATAAACGGTGGCTTTTTGAGGGTTCTTAAGTGCAGTAAAAGCCTGGGCAATAAAAAAATTAACTTCCTCCTCCCTTTCACCGCCGAAGGTGGGTTGTCCAACCTCAAGGTTTTCGGGGTAGGTGGAAGCAAGTTCGAAATCCTTTAGGGCGGCCGCAAATTGTTTCTTTTTCATTTTGTCAATACCCCTTAAGAGAAGTGCATCCACAAAATTGTCATATATATTTCCACCACCTTCCCATACATGAAAATGCCTGTTGCTCAATATTGCCAGGGCGCGATCATAATCGCCGGAAATATTGTAAAGTTCAACGAGGCGGGTTATTGCATCATCCCGCTTTTCAACGGTTGATAGACTTTTTTCAAGGAATTGCAAACGGTCTGTTGCGGGTACACCTGCCTGCTCTTTCAAAACATCAGATTCGGCAAACAAGCGTGCATCCCGGTTATTGATATTGATCGCTTTTTCGTATGAAATAATCGCATTTTTAAAATCGTGGTTTACCTGGCCGTAGGCAAATCCTAAGTTTCGGTAAGTAAGGTAGAATTTGCTGTCCAATTGTAAGGAATGCTGCCAGTTGGTAATCGCTTCGTTTTTCTGGTTAAGGTAGTAAAGCAGGTTTCCCAGGTAATAATATGCCCTGGCATCCTGCGGATTTTCCTGTATGGCTGACTTTAATATCTCAATTTCTTCCAGGCGAAAAGGGAAGCAATAATCGGATGATTTTTCTGATGCAAGTCTGAAGAATTTTTTTGCCCCGTCAGAATTCCCGTTTTTTAAATTGTAAAATCCTGTATAATAATAAAGCATGGGGAAATCTGACGCGCTATCTTTCAATTCCCTGAATCGGTCCAATACCTGCAAGGCTTCGTCATATGCTCCTGCACTTCCATATTGTATAGCAAGTTCAAGTACTGATTGTGGGTTGCCTCCAATGAATTTTTTAAATTCATTTACCTGCTCATCTTCCCATTTTTCTTTTCCGGATTCCTTTACGGTGGCAAAAATATTTTCACAAGCCGCCCAATGGTCAAGGGGATCAATTTGCTGAACTATTTTTATCAATTCATGTGCTGCCTCCAGGTTGCCCTTTTTCCTTGATAAGTATGCTTTTAAAGAGAATGCCTCCGTGTACCTGCTTTGTGCCTCAATAGACTGCTGAACCAGTTCAAGGCTTTTGTCATACTGTTTTTCCAGGCATGCAAGCCGGGCAAGCCTGAAAAAGGCAGAAGACCTTAGACCATTGTACCAGGTGGATTTCCATAAATTACTGGCCGCTTCTTTGTGACGGTTCTCATACTCGTAAACGATACCAAGGTAATAAAAACTTTCTCCCTCATTCGGTTTCGTATAGTTCTTTGTCAGCCGTTTTACAGCTCTTTCCAAATATTTTTCGGCTTCCATAAATTTCCCTTCTTTACAGAAGCGAATGCCCAATATATTGTTTACCCTGTAATCTGACGAATCACGTTTTAGGGCTTCATCATAATAAGGCAAAGGATCAATAGTGGCATTACGGAACTGCTCTATACGCAACCCGGTAAGATAAAGCTCTTCGTTAGTTTTATATTCTTTTGGTGAACGGGGTCTTTCTATGGGTTGAGGCATTGATTGCTTAAGCAAATGAGCCGGTTTGTAGGATACAAGTTCGCGCCCTTCCCCGGATAACAGCGTTACGTTTATTTCAGTATCCTTTATAGATGGGTCAATGACGAATTCCTTTATATAAGGAGTAGCAGGATCAATATCAATGCTTGTTTCCGACAAAACTTTACCCGCATTTTTTAAAATCAATTGCGCGCCTTTGAATGCTGCCGTGGTATTCAGACCAATTGTGACAGCACCATTTTTCTTTCGTTCTACATTAATGGCAGCATCATTTGTCGCATTTTTTACTCCACCGATCTTTTTAATTGGATACCAGTATTGTTTAAAAGTCCTGGTTTCGGAAGGAGCTATCCAACTATAATCTGGTTGGTTATCTGAATATGCCCCCACCATCAGCTCAAGGTACTGGCCATCGGTATCTGTCAACATCTTTTCCCACATTTTCGCTTCGGGATTATTGCCCCATAAAAAAAATTTCTTGCCGGTCACCACTTGATGATTGGCGACATGAACTGTTCCGGCTTCTTTTTTATGATCATATCCTGCCAGGAAATCATCGGTAAAGTTCCAGGCAAAAATTGACGCGGGGTTAGGATGGTTTTTCCACCAGCTCAGGTCGGTACCTGTGCGATCGATGCCCGCATACCTGCCGCTACCGATGGGCCATGACGTAAATTCATTTTTTGCATGCTGAACACCAAACTGTGTGGATGGAGGAAAAATTACCTGGTAATTCTCATCTGTATGTACTGAGACATTGGCCCAATACAAAAATGATTGTTGAAAAGGTGTAGGATTAATTACATTCACAGTAGCTTCAATATAAGAACGACCGGGATAGAGGGTTAGTCCGACACTCCATTTTAATCCCCTGGAAAGTTCCGTTTCTCCCACCCAGATAGTTTTACTTCCGTCGGCATTGCTTTGCAAAGTATAATCCACAGGCAGTTGGCTGGTGGCCCGGTGGTGATCAGGAATGTTCCATTCAACACCACCCGATATCCAGGCCCCGATCATACCGATCAGGGCAGGTTTGATAACATGCTGATGATAGAAAAAATCGAAACCATTTGTTTTGTCTGTTGCAGAAAAAATACGTCCGCCAAGTTCCGGCAATACACAAATTGCGGTGTATTCATTATCAATATACAATGCCTTATACCCACGGTCCTTTTTGATACCGGTGAGTACGTCGTATATCGGATGGGGGTAAATATGTCCCTGTGCTCCCTGGTAAATACGACCGGTATAAAACATCGGGTTTTTATCAGCGGGCTCCACCTGGTAGGTTGGGATCACCAGTGGACTTTCCCGGATGTCTACTTTTGATTGGCTTAAAGTGGGGTTTAGAAAAGTGAAAACGACTAAAATATTACAGATTAAACTTTTTCTCAACCAGCAGGCGGCACTGCACCTTGCATTTTCAATGCTTTTTTCCAAATACATAATCAGATAGAAGAAGGTTGAGTTTGTTGTATGCAATTTCATTATTTGAATAATATTTGTTATGCTTCGAAAGGAATGAATTGGCAATTTTTTAAATTGCTTATTTAATGATCACTTTCCTTACTCACATACTGTCCCTATGGGACAATAACCCGGATAATGATCATTTTCTTTTTTCTTAGCAACGTCTCCGCCCAAGCCAGATGCAAAAGCCAGGGATGTTGCGTACTACTGAGGAACCATTTTATCATGCAACGCAAGGTCCTCTGCCCGGCAAAGGCTCGTTGAGAGACATTGTTGGGAATAAGTCCTAATGTCACCCCTCTGGGGTTTGTCATTCCTTCCAATTGATTCTCTTTGCTATATTAATGTCACCCCTCTGGGGTTTGTCATTCCTTCCAATTGATTCTCTTTGCTATAT
>JBDTWP010000439.1:0-5710 GCA_040006615.1 Ferruginibacter sp. | reverse complement strand
TGTTTGGTGTTTTCACCAACAACCGAAGCTACCCTACCTTGTTCTTCCACCCCTCCATTATTATAAATCAACTATCTCCGTGCCCCGGTATACCATGGTACGGAAATTTAGATTGTCCATATGATCACAGGCCAAATCCAAACGGTAGGTCTATAGGCGAGGGGTTAGGTTTGAGACACTAATTAGGAAAAAAATTATCAATTATCAATTATCAATTATCAACTAAAATCCCGCTACTTTACAGAGATGTCATATCTTAATGTTGAAAACTATAAACAATTTAATGAAAAAACTAATCATTATCTATTTCTTACCCATCCAGTTATTTGCGCAATCATTTACCAAAACTGAAATTAGCCGCTGGCAAAAGCAGGCCATCCAGGTAAATATTATCCGCGACAACTGGGGCATTCCGCACATATATGGGAAGACGGATGCCGACGCAGTATTTGGACTGCTTTATGCCCAATGTGAAGATGATTTCAGGCGGGTGGAGTTGAACTACATTGAAAAGCTGGGCCGGCTTGCGGAAATAAAAGGAGAACCAGCAATCTACAATGATCTTTACCTGAAGCTCATCATCGACTCCGCAGGCGCTGTGGAAGATTATAAAAAAAGCCCCCCATGGTTACAAAAATTATTAAATGCCTTTGCGGATGGCGTCAATTATTATCTCTATAAACATCCTTCCGCTAAGCCTGCATTACTGGTTCGCTTTCAACCATGGTATCCACTGCTGTGGACGGATGGAAGCATCGGGGCCATCAGTACCGGCGATGTTACAGAGGAGGAAGTGAAGAATTTCTATACCGGCAATGAAGCCCCGGTAACGGTCAACGAAAAAAAGTTTTCCGAAATTACCACCGGCTCCAATGGTTTTGCCATCGCTCCATCCAAATCGGCCTCGGGTAATGCGATCCTATACATCAATCCGCATGTAACCTTCTATTTTCGTCCCGAAGTGCAGATGGTGAGCGAAGAAGGACTGAACGCATACGGCGCCGTTACCTGGGGACAATTTTTTATTTACCAGGGCTTTAATGAATACTGTGGCTGGATGCACACTTCCAGTAATGTAGATGTGGCTGACCTCTATGTGGAAAAGATCATAAAAAAAGAGACCGGGCTCTTTTATGAATACGACAAAAAATTACGGGCCGTTACGGAACAAAAAATAACCATCAATTATAAAAAAGATAATATCACTGAAACAAAACATTTCACTGGCTTTTTCACCCACCATGGCCCGGTTATGACCAGGCGAAACGGACAGTATATCAGCGTGAAATGTTATAATCGTTCCCTCAACGGCTTGATTCAAAGCTGGGAAAGAACAAAAGCCCGGAACTTTGATGAGTACAAAAGGACCATGGAACTTTATGGCAATACTTCCAACAACACCGTGTATGCTGACAATAAGGGGAATATTGCATACTGGCATGGAGATTTTGTGCCTAGAAGGGACAAGGGATTGAACTGGAGCAGGGCCGTAGATGGAAGCCTTTCCGCCACCGAATGGCAGGGATTACATACACTTGATGAGATCGTGCATGTGTACAACCCTGCTACCGGATGGATACAAAATTGTAATTCCACTCCCTTTACCGTTTCCGGAACCAGCAGCCCTAAAAGAGAAAATTATCCCCCTTATATGGCGCCTGACGGAGAAAATTTCCGGGGCATTAATGCGGTAAGGTTATTGAGTAAAGAAAATGCTTTTACGATCGATAAGGTCATTGCGGCCGGCTATGACAGGTATCTTCCTGCATTTGAAATACTGGTACCCGCACTGGTAAGATCATTTGAAAAAAATATAAAGCCCGGCGATTCGCTCTTTGCTCTGTTGGCAGAACCCATTACGATTTTAAAAAACTGGAATTATTATTCCGCTGAAAATTCAGTGGCCACCACCCTGGCAATTGAATGGGCGGAGCTTTTAACTTCGGATATTCGTACCGTTTATGTTGATGAAGGAGAGGAGGACCAGCCAACACTAACAAAAAAATTTGCCGCCAATGCGCCGGCAAACGATCTGTTGATCCCATTGCTGCAGGTTGTAAATAATTTGAATACAACTCATGGCAAATGGCAAATACCCTGGGGAGATATTAACCGCTACCAACGGATTAGTGGCGGCGTTGATGAGCATTTTGATGATTACAAACCAAGTGTTCCGGTAGGGTACGCTTCTTCGCTATGGGGTATGTTGCCATCCTACAACAGCCGGTATTATCGCGGCACCAATAAACGATATGGGGTGAGTGGGAACAGTTTTGTATGTGCCGTTGAATTTGGGAAAAAGATAAAAGCAAAATCATTATTGGCCGGCGGTGAAAGCGGCAGTGCATTGTCCAAACATTTTAATGACCAGCTTCAAATGTATACCAAAGGAATATTCAAGGATGTATTATTTTACAAAGAAGATGTAATGAAACATGCAGAGAAAATATATCACCCGGGAGCCCCCATCCCCGCTGGCTAGCGGAGAGGTCCTCAACAACCATTTTACAAACTATGCGCCCAACGGATTAGTCTTCAACGAGGTTAATGCATCCGGAACCTCCGCCACGGCGGAGCAGGGGGGCCTTTAAAAGTTACTCATGAAGAACATATTGATTTTAATTTTTTTTGTCCCCTGCCTCCTGGCTGCTCAAACACAATATGATATTGTCATTAAAAACGGGAAGATCATGGACGGCACGGGCAATAGCTGGTACTATGCCGACATCGCCGTAAAAGACGGCGGGATTGCATTGATTCAAAAACAAATTACTGCTGCGGCAGCAAGGATCATCGACGCGAAGGGTCTGATCATTGCTCCCGGCTTTATAGACGTGCACACACACATTGAAGGAGATGAACTAAAAACCCCCACAGCTGATAATTTTATTTATGATGGCGTTACTACCGTCATCACAGGTAATTGCGGCACTTCCAATGTGGATATAGGCAAATACTTCAGGTGGATCGATTCTTTAAAGCTATCGGTGAATACAGCATCCCTGGTAGGGCACAATGATGTGCGCAAAGCCGTAATGGGCCCTGCCAACCGGGACGCGACTGAAGCTGAATTAATGCAAATGGAAAAGCTGGTGGAGCAGGCAATGAAGGATGGGGCAGCAGGCTTATCCACCGGGCTGATATATATTCCCGGAACCTATACTAATACGGCCGAACTGGTGCGGTTGGCAAAGGTTGCCGCAAAATACAACGGCATATACGCCACACATATGCGTGACGAGGGTGATAGCGTTATGCAGGCTATTGAAGAAGCATTGCATATTGGCATTGAAGCAGGGATACCCGTGGAGATCTCACATTTTAAATTAAGCGGCCAACAAAACTGGGGTCGCAGCAAAGAAACATTACCAATGATCACCGAAGCCCGAAAGCAGGGGCTGGACGTAACTATTGACCAGTATCCCTATACAGCAAGCAGTACTTCTCTAAGCACATTGATACCGGAAGAAATTTTAGCGGATGGCCAGGATTCGATCAATGCCAGGTTAAACCAGCCGGAAACAAGGAAACAGGTGATCGGAAAGATGATCAAAAAATTAAAGAACCGGAAACTGAAACACTATAGTTATGCGGTAGTAGCTTATTATAAAGCCGATACATCGTTAAATGGAAAAAGCATTGAAGCCATCAACCTGCTTAAAGGAAGGAAGCACAAAGCCAAAGCCGAAGCCATCACAATCCTGGAAATGATACAACAGGGCGGGGCCGGCATGGTATTTCATGGTATGAGCGAAGAAGATGTGAAACGGATTATGCAATATCCTTTAAACATGTTTGCGTCCGATGCAGGAATAAGGGCATACGGGCAGGGTATGCCTCATCCCCGCGGATATGGTACCAATGCGAGAGTACTGGCCAAATATGTAAGAACAGAAAATCTCATTACAATGGAAGAAGCCATTCGCAGGATGACTTCTCTGCCGGCACAAAAATTCCAGTTGAAGAACCGGGGCATTTTAAAAGAGGGCCTTGCCGCCGACATAGTGATATTTAATGAAAAAGAAGTACAGGATCTTTCTACTTTTGAGCTGCCGCATCAATACTCCAAAGGATTTATCTATGTGTTGGTAAACGGGCAACTGGTGATGGATTCAGGCCGGCATACCGGGGTAAGGAGTGGTCATTCATTGCCAGGTTCCGGCTATAAAAAGGACTGATATTTGGTTGTAGAGTGAATTACCCTGCCATTTATTTATCCTGGTATCTCCAATGTCACTTATATTTAGTGACGCTTTGTAAAAAATCACTTTGGTCTATTAACAAAATAAAAAAAAGTATATGAAAAAACTCCTCCTCTTTTCACTCCTCCTCCTGCAGCTATCCATCCTTTCCGCGCAAAAAATAATACCCGCGGCCAATCCGGAAGCAGCCGGCTTTTCCTCACAACGCCTGCAACGGATTGATAAGGCGATGAACGAATGGGTGCAAAATGGTTGGATGAACGGGGGCGTAGCCCTTATTATCCGCAATGGAAAAATAGTTTACTACAAAGCTGCTGGTTATAATGACCTTGATAGCAAAACACCCTTAAAAAAAGAAGACATTTTCAGAATTGCATCACAATCAAAAGCGATCACCAGCGTAGCCATCATGATGTTGTTTGAGGAAGGCAAACTGCTGTTAGACGATCCGGTTTCAAAATATATCCCCGCTTTTAAAAAACAGGTTGTATTGGATAAATTCAATGCGGAAGATACTACCTACACCTTCGTGCCGGCTAAAAAAGATATTACCATCCGTGACCTGCTTACACATACTTCCGGTATTGGCTATGCGCAAATTGGCAGTAAGGAAGCCAATGCCATTTATGCAAAAAATAATATAACCGCAGGTATTGGAGTTACTAACAGTACGCTGCTGGACGCAATGAACCGTTTAGGTAAATTGCCATTGATGCACCAGCCCGGTGAAAAATTTACTTATGGCCTGAATACCGACCTTCTTGGTTGTTTGGTGGAAGTTATTTCAGGCACCACACTCAATGACTTTTTCAACACCCGGATCTTTGAACCGCTGGGCATGAAGGATACTTACTTTTTTGTTCCCCGTGATAAGACCAGCCGTCTCGTTAATTTATATAAGGAAGATTCATTGGGGCATTTACAGAAATCAGATGGCAATATGCTCAACGGCCCAACCGTGGTTAACTACCCCCTTATTAAAAGCACCTATTATTCCGGCGGTGCCGGTCTCTCCTCTACTATTTACGACTATGCTGTTTTTTTACAGATGTTATTGAATGGTGGCAAATTCAACGGAAAGCAATTGCTTAGTAGCAATAGTGTAAGAATGATGACAATGAACCAGATCGGCGATCTGAGTTTGGGCGTTAATAAATTCGGGCTGGGCTTCCAGGTAGTAACAGAAAGAGGTAGCGCCGGTACACCCGCGCAGGAGGGCACTTTTAGTTGGGGTGGGGCCTTCGCCACCTCATATTGGGTAGATCCGAAAGAAAAAATGGTGATGCTTTTTTACCGCCAGTTACAGGGAGGCACTCATGGTGATGTAGTGGAAAAGTTCAGAGCACTTACCTACTCGGCTATTGCAGATTGATAGCCCATTACCATTGTTTTGCACTCATGGCCGGGAGGAACCTGCTTATTAAGATCAGTACCAGTTTTTGAATCAGAATATAAACAACGGCGTTTAATTCAATACCGGTTTTCACGATAAGCCTTCCCCTAATGCA
>JBDTWP010000438.1:0-5759 GCA_040006615.1 Ferruginibacter sp. | reverse complement strand
CCTGGCCCATCCTTTCCTGTCTTTGATCCGCTGATTTCAAAAGTGAAATCGTCAAATGGAGGCGAGACCTCTTTAAATGTACAGGTCCATTCTTCATTTACCCAGGGTGCTTGATGCTCAATGTGTATCATGGCAGGTAAAGTCCAGGGCCAGGCCGTACTGGTATCACGATAGGGACGTGTCATAAAATATGTCCCCTGGAAGGAGGAAGGTTTTTGACCGTCTACTAAAATTTTTGCGGGCCTGGCCCGGGAAAACTTATCCCCGGCAATGACATCCACCTTATTGCCGGTAAAAGGTAAACGCAAAACATTGCCCTTAATAAAAACATCGGTTCCAACCTTGTATGTCGTCATCAATTGAAATTCATCTGGTTTATAGTTAGGTTTATATTGTAAAAATGGCTTTATCAATTCAGCCATAAGATAGTTGCCCTGCTCGTTCAAATGGACTCCATCTTTTAATAATTTAGAAGGCTCATAACCATTAACATCCAGGTATTTTTTCCAGGGGCTCCGGATGTCAATTACTTCGCAGCCATACTTTCGAGACAGGGCTGGTAAAATTTCATAGGCCATTTTATCACTAAAGTCATCTTTCTTGGTGTAATGGTCTGTTTGCATAGCTATTTCAGCAGTTGTTCTGCTCCGGATCATCTTAATGATCAATTCATAATTGTTATGATCTCCATAAACATGAAACAATACGAGGTCCGGATAAAAAGAACTTACATCCATTTCAACAGTCTTCACTAACAAAGAAGAGGAGAAACCTCCTATGGCTTTATTCTCCATTATAATATGAGCATTCGGATAGCGCTTCATCAGGTCACTTTTAACCTTTAGCCACCATTCCTGTTCGCTGATTGACTGGCCGTAAACTAAAATTTTTACAGTGTTCTTTTTTTCAGGTGTACTTGATGCGAGCAAATACATCGTTCGTTGGATAAACCGGCCAGTTCCGGTTGTATCCGGAATAGCTGGTGGTGGATATTGCTGTCCCCGCAGCGGAAGGGCAAAAAAGATAAAAGCAACCAGGAGTATTGTTCCTATGTTATACATCTCAAAAAAAGGTTTTTAACGGCGAATACATAAGTAATTAAAACGGGTACGGTCCGCTATGGTATAAACGCGATAATTATAAAATAAAATTGGGTATACACAAATTGTCGATCGATATCGTTCAGCATATTATTGTTTTTGAATCATAATTTAAGCCCGTATATCTTGATCAATGTTCCTTGTTCATGGTCCTTAGAATTTAATTACGGTGTCTGATAAAATACTTTTTTTCATCCTATCGTATCCTTATGCCAATCAAGTGCGTCAAATGGGAGGTTCACTGCAAAGGGTAGTTTATCTAACACTAAGGCTAACTGCTTTCCACATCATATCCAGCCCGATAACTTTCTACGGATCTTATACAATACACTTGGTTGAAAATAAAATGAAATTATTTTCTTTGTATACTGAACTATGCTGCTGCATATCTGAGATCAGTTAAAGTTGTTGCGCTATTTTGGAAATAATAGTAATCATTGTCTACAGATGGGCTGTTTGTATTCGGAATTAGTGTTCCTGTCTTTGTTAAATTATTGAAATAGATTATTTGGGGATGACAAAATAGGGAGAATTAGTTTGTCGTATTCCAGCCATCAGGATCCTTGAGGTTGGGTATATCGTCCCGAACATTGTTTGCATTTTTTTGGGTGCAAATCAAAATTAGGTCCACTTTTCCTTAACATATTTTAATTGGGGTTATGTTACGGCATAAGCCTGAAAAACAAATGCTATGCGCTGGGGTTTACGCTACGCTCACCTATTGCCTGAACAGGGAATTTGGTGTGTGTACTTCTTAATGCTGTAATAATACCGATTTTCAAAATTTAAAAAAAGAATACAAAAAAGTCGTATAATTGTATACATAAATGGTGAATGGTTTGTTGACTTTATATAAAAATATTGGTGGGTCGGATGTTTGCGAAATGACTAAACGCAATAGTTGAGATTGGTTAAGAGTGGAATAATTCTGTTGTTAGTGAGGTATATTAACTGTTTTCTACTCTTTTTTACCAGCTAAAAGTCATGTAAGTGGTCGCTTTTTGAGCCATGTGTGTGGGCAGGTTGACAAACTGGAGTCAAATTCCAGAATGTCGGTATTAACAGGCTTCCACTCCACTCATACTCGTTTTGTGCCATTTTAGAGAGTAAATATGTAAACAAAAATTATATTAATTTCTACATTAAAGAATGTATATGGAGCATGTCATGGTTATCAACGATGAAAAGAAAACTCCTAAATATTTGCAGGTTGTCAATGCCGTATTGAATGCAATAAACCGGGGTAAGCTTAATAGGGGGGATCAGATTCTTTCTATTAACGAATTAAGCGACGAATTTTTATTTGCCCGGGATACTGTTCAGAAGGCCTATGGCATATTAACCAAGCAGGGTGTTATTTGTTCTGTCCGGGGTAAGGGATACTACATAACAAGAACCGATCTAATTACGCCCTTTCGCATTCTTTTAATTTTCAACAAGATTAGCAATTATAAAAAGGAGGTGTATAATTCCTTTGTTCAAACTATGGGCGATAAAGCAACGGTTGATTTAAAAATTCACCATTTCAACACCAGAATTTTCGAGAGCCTGGTTATTAATCATTTAACAGAATATGATTATTTTGTTATTATGCCTCATTTTTACGAGAACTATGAAGAGGCTCAGAAAACTATCCTTAAAATCCCCGATTCAAAGCTTGTAATTCTGGACAAAGATATTCCTCATAAGTATACTAAATATGCTGCTGTTTACCAGGACTTCAGGACTGATGTGATGAATGCCCTGGAAGAATGTATTGAGCCGCTGAAAAAATATGAAAAATTATTGTTTGTCCAACCTAAGGTCATTCCATATCCGCCTGAAATTGCTGCCGGGTTCATTTATTTTTGCAGGCAATATCGCTTTGAATACGAAATTATTCACGAAGTTGAAAGTTCAAGAGAACTAAAAAAGGGAGAAGCTTACCTGGTTATTGAAGAAACTGACCTGGTTAATTTAATCAATTCAAGTAAAGTAAATAATTTTATAATTGGAAAAGATATTGGTATTATTTCTTTTAATGATACCCCGTTAAAAGCAATTCTTGAGAATGGCATAACAGTTATTTCGACTGACCATTCAAAAATGGGTGAAACGGCAGCCCGGTTGATTTTGGAAAATCGCCGTGAGAAAGTCAAAAATCCTTTTCGCTTAATCCTGAGAAAGTCTTTGTGATGATCAGTCAGATCATTTTTATTCCCTGGTTACATCCAGTTCGGGATATACACGAAAAGCGGGTAAGCATTGCTGTTTACAAAGACACAAAGGCCCACGAAGCACATAGGTTCCTTCAGGGAGTTTCATTTGCCCAATTAATCCTGATTCGGCTCTTGTTGGCGGAAGTGAACCACTGATTTTTATCTCTTTATAATATTCTAACATCCAGTGGTATGTTAAGATTAAATCGCAACAAGGCAAACAATTAATCAGATAATTCGGATCGTTATTTGAAAACCAATTCTTTACTAAATAAAATGTACTTATGAAGGCCAGCATTACCGTATTTCGTTTTGTAATTTTTCTGATGATACCGTTGATGGGTCTTGCAGGCTTCAGCAATTGCAAAGCACAAAACAGAATTCCTGCTCCAGTTAATCCGCTAAGTTTTACACCTGCTGCCGATTTTAGTGTACAGATTGATGGGAAGAATGCATTGGTATATGCTTCTCCCATTCCTGCCAATTTTTGCAGTTTTGTTATCAGCAAGCCTGTTGAAGTAACTATTAAATCATTGACCCGTGATATAAAATGGGTAGATGTAAGGCCGCTATCATCCGGCATAAAGCCTGTTTTTCAAAACAGCGACAGCACGATCCGATTTACCATTAAAAGAACAGGCCAGTACAGTATTGAGTTAAATGGGGGAATCAAGATACCCTTATATCTTTTTGCAAACAGCCTGGAAATTAATAAACCTGATAGGACGGATAAAAATGTCTTGTATTTCGAATCTGGCAAAATACATTATCCTGGAACAATAAATATGCAGGATAATCAGCAGGTGTACATTGAAGCTGGGGCAATTGTAGTGGGAAATGTAAAAGCCAGGAATGCAAGTCATATTAAAATAAGGGGGCAGGGTATTTTAGATGGTTCCTATAGCCGGCAGTTCATGGATTCTCTTGCAGTAGTTAATCTTCCCGTTGGTTTCGCTCCTGCACAGGGAAGGCGGGGGGGATCAAACGGCCTCCTTCTTTTCAATGAATGCAATGACGTTAATATTGAAGGTATTACCCTGTATAATAGCAAAACATGGGATGTTGTACCAACCATCTGTAATAACGTAAAAATTGACAATATAAAGATTGTAAGTGATAATGGAGGAGATGACGGAATTGATATTGTAAGCACCAGGAACATGACGATCACCAATAGTTTTATACATACGAAAGACGATTGCATCGCAGTGAAAAGCCATGCGAGACCTCAACCACCTCTAAGTCCAACCTCCCCTGCGCAATCAAACGCGGGTCAGCAGAGACCAACTCAACAAACTTTTGGAGAATTGTCCCCAGGTCCATTCTATGATGTGGATTCGGTATTAGTTAAAAACTGCGTTTTCTGGAATGCGGCATGGGGTAATGCGCTGGAAATTGGTTTTGAATTGTCTGGAGATGTAAAAAATGTGCGCTTTATAGATAATGATATTATACACGTAGAAGGAGGTGCCGCATTTAGCATCCATAATGCACGAAGAGGGGTGGTTAGTAATATCCTCGTTGACAACCTCCGTGTGGAGGGAACAGACCAAAAGCTGTTTGATCTGTCGATTTTTCGTTCCATCTATTCTGAGGATGGTTTACGCGACCAGGCAGAAATCAACAAATTATATGTACACGGAATATGGGATAATGTACTTGCTGTTCCGGAAGCAGACAAAGAAAGCCGTATGAAGTTTCGGGGTAAGATAAAAAATATTATTTTAAAAAATGTCAGTGTGGTAGATGGGCCTTTTCCTTTTTCTGTTTTTTATGGGTCAGACAAAGAACATCTTGTTGAAAATGTGATCATTGAAAATCTGAACATTCATGGAAAAAAAATCAAATCAATTTCTGAGGCAAAATTCTACCAGGAAAATGCAAAAGGAGTTGTTATAAAATAAGTTTATGACGACTTTGAAAATCATTCTAATTATTATTTGCCTACAGGCTGCCTGTTCTGTTTTTTGCAATGAATATCATGTTTCCCTACAGGGTAATGACAACTATAACGGTAGCCAAAAGTTTCCTTTTAAAAGTATATTCAAAGCAACGCAGACTGCAATGCCAGGTGATACGGTTACTATAGCAGGTGGAGAATACCAGCTTCAAAATCAATTCAAACCTTTACGTTCGGGAACTCCCTCTCAATGGATACTCTACAGAGCAGCGCCAAATGAACTCGTTATTTTTGATGGCAGCCTGGTTAAGAAAGGCATTCAAAAAAGTGATACTGTAAATTTTAGCAGACTTACTGAAGGTTTATTTCAGATTGAAAAAGTGAACTACCTGAGGTTTGAAAATATTGAAGTTAGCAACTCGAATGCAGCCGGATTTATTATCAGGTGCCCTGAATGCAGTAAGATTGATTTGATTGGATGCAGATCAAATCATTCACATAATTCTGGCATTGGTGTATGGTATAGCGATTCTGTTCGTGTACTCAATTGTGAAATAACAA
>JBDTWP010000437.1:0-5760 GCA_040006615.1 Ferruginibacter sp. | reverse complement strand
GGAAGATTAAACTGGGATTATAGTGAATTTGACAGAAGAAGGCCTGCTAAAACACTGGTGGATAAATTAGGTAGCTTAACTGATCCACGTCTTCCCATCTGGATCGCTCCGGTTGAAAAACCATGGACTGGCGACCTGGCTAAGGATGGAGTTACATTTTCTATTACTGATGACAATGGATTTACGGATGACGCTACCTGGGAATATATTGACAGGGGAAATCCTAATATTGCAGCACAGGCTTCCAATATTCTTGATTCAAATAAAATTTATGCGGGCTTTATCGCTGGTATGTATGGGGATTATCCTTATGGAAATGGAAATTATGAAGTGACCAGTGCAGGTATTTATGGCAACTTTAAAGTTTCCCGGTTTTCACAATTGTTCAGGGAAAATGTGCATCCGCTGCTCAGGGCTACCATCATGAACAGTGATGAGGTTCAATTTATTCTAGCGGAAGCAGCAGTAAAAGGTTTGATTACAGGCGATGCGGATACTTATTACCGGGAGGGTATTACTTTAAGTTTGAAGCGTTGGGGAATTCCTGATAGCAAGAGTACACTTTATCTTGCCCAGGCAGGCATTACATTACCGGCGGATGATCATGGCAAACTGGTAAAAATTGCCGATCAAAAATGGCTTGCCTTATTTACGGTAGCCACGGAAACCTACCTTGATATTCGCAGAACACAATTGCCCGATATTTTTAATAATGGCTTATTAACCACTTATCCTTTCCCATTACGATTTATTTATCCGGGAGCAGAACTTGGGCAGAATGTGGATGCTTATAGTGCAGGCGTTTCGACATTATCTCCGGCAGTGGATAACCAGTTTTCAAAAATGTGGCTGCTGCAATAATGTCAATTACCGGTGGAAAATTAACCAGAATAATTAAAGCCTGCCAGCACCCAACTACTGCCCGGCAGCTTTAATTTTTTATCATCCCTGCTTTAAATAAATTCTTTTAGGGATCCCTATTTTCTATTCACTGCTTGTTTCTTAAAGCAAGGAACAATATTTTTCATTTACCGTTAGATAAAACATACAAAAGGCATGAGGAAAATCTTTCTATTTAGTATTGTATTATTCTCTTTTTTATCAACTTCACTATGTTTCCCTAAAGCTGAACCAGACAAGCCATTTAAACAGGCGGTATCCAGAAAATATATTACACCTGAGTCGCTGAAGGGTTCCACACTTAAAAAAGTAGTGACCGATTATAACGACAATGTATATGTGCTTACCGGCAAAGGCGTGTTCAGGGTTGATGAAAAAGCCCTTGTGAAAGATTTGCGTTATACACCGTTGGCACAAAAAATCCCTGCAGACATAACTGTTCAGGAAGGCAGTGGTCATCTGTTTTACCTATATGAAGATAGATGGCTAACCAATGGTTATGCGGGTGTTCCCTATAAAATTTTCCCAAAAGGAAAGTATGATCAGTTTGCCGTCGCTGCAGATGGCAGTTTACTGTTGGTTGGTACGAATGCAGTGTCTCTTTGCAGGAATTCAAAAATTACAGACATTCCCAATCCTGAAGATAAAATAATTGCGGTGCAGGTGAATAGTGGTATTTTTTATGCAGTCAGTGCTTCCGGTATATATCAATTGTCTGGTGATCATTTTATAACAATTCATAAAGGCAAAAGCTTACAGGCAATGACTTTCAGGGATAATGAAATTATTATTGGCACTGCCGGGGGATATTATGGTATCAATAAATTTACCGGCGATACGTCTTTTTCTTTACAAAATAAACTGCCCGTTGAAAACATTAATTGCCTGCAGGTAATTGATAACAGGATTTGGGCCGGCTCAGCGACGGGTGCATTTATGAAAGAGCCGCAAGGCACCTACAGGTACTATGCCTCTAAAAGATGGTTGAATGAAGATAAGGTTACAGGCATTGCGGCTGACAGCCAGGGCAACGCTTATATATTAACCACAACCGGATTGAATAAAATTGAATTTATCAGCCAGACATTATTAGAAAAGGCAACTTACTTCCAGGATAAGATCAGGCAACGCCATATTCGTTATGGATTCATTTCAAATGTTACGCTGCAATCGCCCGGCGACCTTTCCACGGCTCAAATGACAGATACCGACAATGATGGTTTATGGACGGCTTTCTACCTGGGAAGCCAGGCATTCCGCTACGCTGTAACAGGGGATAAAAATGCAAAGCGATACGCATGGGAAGCATTTGAAGCATATGAAAGAATTTTATCAGTAAACCCGCTAAAAGGTTTCCCGGCAAGAACCTTTGAGCGCAAGGGATATAAGAATTCTGACCCGCAAGCCTGGCACGATTCGCAGGACCCTGAGTGGGAATGGAAAGGCACCACCAGCAGTGATGAGTTTGTGGGTTATATATTTATCGCATCCCTGCTGGATGAGATGGTTGCCGAAACAGATAGTGAGAAGAAAAGGGTGGCAGATTTTATAGATAAAATTCTAACCCATATCATTGACAATAATTATTATTTTGTCGATGCTAATGGCAAACCTACTTTATGGGGGAGGTGGAACCCTGAATACATCAATTCATTCCCCGAATCGGTAGAAGACAGGAAGCTGGGAAGCGCACATATAATAGCAGGCCTGCAACTCGGATATGCCCTGACAGGAAAAGAAAAATATAAAACAGAAGCATTCCGGTTGATAAACGAATTTGGCTATTTAAAAAATATGCTGGTTAGTTATACTAAAATAAAAGAAACACCAGGCACTATACGAATGGGGATCGACCTGGGTGTTGGAGGCTGGAACCACTCCGATGATGAAATGGCATTCTTAACTTACTGGCCCCTGTACCGGTATGCATTTACGCCCGCGTTACAGCAGCAATACAAAGAAGTTATAATTGATCACTGGAAGATTGAAAAGCCGGAAAGAAATGCGCTTTGGAACCTCATCACATTTGCTACAGAAGGCACCTGTGATGAACCCTCCGTATATTGGCATTTAAGGGAATTCCCGATGGACCTTGTTCGATGGAATGTTCAAAATTCGCACAGAAAGGATATTGTTATGTTGTCACCAAATTTCAGGAATCAAACAACAGAAGTGTTGCTTCCACCAGGCGAAACGCCCATTCATCGTCATAATGCCAATGCATTTGATCTTGATGGGGGCGAAAGCGGAATGTCTGAACTTGCCGGCGATGAATACCTTCTACCCTATTGGATGGCAAGGTATTTAAAACTGATTAACTAATGCCAACATTCATGCAACGAAAGTCATCCACGCCATTATCCTCCTACCAGGGAAACCGCTTATTGGCCTTGGATATTTTCAGGGGAATAACAATGGCTGCGATGATTTTGGTAAATGATCCGGGCATCTCAAACCATGTATATGCCCCATTGGAACACGCAGCCTGGAATGGCATTACACCAACAGATTTTATTTTTCCTTCTTTTATTTTTATTGTGGGGGTTTCTGTTGTGCTTTCCTGCTCCAATCAGTTACAGAAAGAAATTCCAAAAAAATTAATGGTCCGGAAAATTTGTAAGCGGGCATTAATCCTTTTTTTATTAGGACTGTTCCTTAGTATATTGCCCTCTTTCAAACTGTCCAATATACGCTTTCCAGGCGTTTTACAGCGCATTTCAATTGTGTATTTTTCCTGTGCCTTGCTATACCTTTTTACCAGCATCACTTTTCAGATACGACTTGCAATATTTATTTTGGTAACCTACTTTTTAATAATGACCCTGGTGCCCGTGCCGGGTTATGGATACCCGATTCTTGAACCTGGTAAAAACCTGGCTGCCTGGGTAGACAGTATGGTAATGCCGGGCAGAATGTACCAGGGTACCTGGGATCCGGAAGGAGTATTAAGTAGTTTCCAGGCGATTGTTACGGGCATCGCCGGCATGCTTGCAGGCCATTTAATAATAAGCAATAAAACCGCCGATCGTAAAATTATTTGGTTGTTCCTGGCAGGCTTTATTTCGTTTACGATAGCAAATGCATGGAACTGGTTTTTCCCGATCAATAAAAATCTATGGACCAGTTCATTTGTTTTATTTGTTGGTGGTCTGGACTGCATGATACTGGCCAGTCTTTATTTTCTAACAGATGTTTCAGGCATTAGGAAATGGGCAACATTTGCATTGGTTTTTGGATCAAACGCAATGGCCGCTTACCTGGTCTCTGAATTTTTCTATAATATTATTTACTTCAAATATGGTGGTGTAAATAGTAAAAGTCTGAATGCGGTAATCATAAATGCCGTTATACCTTCGGGGATATCCCCCGAACTAATTTCATTGATATGGGCCATTCTTTATTGCATACTTTGCTATGTCCCCCTGTACATACTCTATAAAAAGAAAATATTTCTAAAGATTTAATTATTTGTTTATTGTGTCCTTTTTTGATTTATTAATAGAACAACGCGATGTATATACTTTTAACCACCCGATTCAATTTTGCAGTTTTGGTTTGTTTGCTCTTTACGACCAGGGTAACTGCCCAGCAAACTACTTTTAAAGACACCCCGTTCTGGCAGGAGTACAGCAAGGCATACCTCATCGGCAATAATGCAAAAGAGAATGAAGTAAGAGGTATCACGGTAAATAAAGAAGGCGATGTATGGATTGCTACGGCAGGTGGCGTGCTGATGAAAAAAGCGAATGAGCCAGACTGGTCTTCCCCATTTTCTACAGCAGATAAGGGTCCCGCCTTTGCAGTATTGGCAGACAGGGATGGCACTATCTGGATGGGTACCTGGAACGGTCCGTATATCTTTAAAAACAATACGCTGCAACTCATAAAAGGTACTGATGGGCCGATCGCTGTTATGTGCACTGCCAAAGAAGGTGTATATGTAGCAGGGCCAAAGGGCATTTGGTTATGCAATGGTAAAACGGTTGAAAAGAAAAATTATTCCATTGCAAGGTCGCTTAGAAAAATACTTTCGGACAATAAAAACGGGGTATGGGTCGCCTCAGATGTGGGCTTATACCATTGCACGGAGGCTGGGACAAAACATTTTGTAGATACTTCTTTTTTGCTGAGTGCTTATATAAAAGGTTTATCAGTTGGTCCGGATAATAAATTGTGGGCTGGTGGGTTGGGTGGCGTAAGTATTCTTGATAAAGAAAAAAAAGACCGTGTTATCACACCGAAAGAAGGCTGTCCATCGCTATATGTAAATTGTATAAATATGGATGCTGACGGCACCATGTGGGTGGGGACAGATGTTGGTGTTACCCGGTTTTTAAGGGATGGCAGCCATTCGCTGCTTTTTAGCAATCGATGGCTGGCGGATGATCATGTAAAGGATATTGCATTTGATGGGGAGGGTACTGCGTGGATAGCGACCTCCAATGGGGTAAGTGCCATCATGAAAAGAAAAATGACACTTGCCGCCAAGCAGGATTACTTCTATGATGTATTGATGAAAAGGCATATACGCGAACCCTGGATTGCGGGCCAGTGCCACTTAACAATACCCGGCGATGTTAATTCCTGGCAACCGGAGGATGATGACAATGACGGAGAATTTACAGGTAACTACCTTGCAATGGAATCTTTCCGGTTTGCAGCAACAAAAAGCCCGGACGCTAAAGAGAAAGCAAAAAAAGCATTTTATTTTTTAAAAATGCAGGAAGAGATTACCGGCGGTGATGGATACTTTGCCCGCACAATTGTGCCTGTTGCCTGGGCCAGCCGTGTTCATGATCCTAACCTTATTTATTCAGCAAAGGAACTTAGTAAAAAAGAAAAGTTAAACGCCCAAAAATT
>JBDTWP010000436.1:0-5761 GCA_040006615.1 Ferruginibacter sp. | reverse complement strand
TAAGTTTTGAAAATATCCAGGGGAATTTTAAAAAGATGAAGCGGGTTTTGAAAAGATTAGGTGGGTTTTTAAATTAAAATTAAAAAGCAGCCTTTTACAAAAGATATTGGAATAACAAAATGGGGATGGCGCATTTTTAACCGTAAATATTATTAGTCCCTTATGAGGCTGGTTGTCCCCGTGGTTGTCCTCGTATGCTACTAATTCGCCCTTGAAAAAATTTCCGTAGCCGCAGCAATTGTTTAAAAAACTAATTCAGAAAGTTCCACTTTTTATATTATCAATTCCTATACTTTAAACCCTTTAGCCTCAATTGAGCATTGAAATCATCTGAAAGAGTGACACTCTGTAGTTCAATAATGGTCCGATCAAGGCGGAGATCCAAACGCTGGTCCCCGTTCATGAAAGGTTGCCGGCTATATCGCAATTTAATTGAGAAGGAAGGTAGCGATTAGCTCGCTACCCGTTCTCCCACACCACCGTACATACCGTTCGGTATACGGCGGTTCCTTAATTTAGTTTCAAGCAGTTGCTCAACACTTGTAAGATTGTTTTCAGTTAATAAAATGAAAGTCGGCCCTGCGGCATAGTTTTCGGGTTCCGCCCTTATTCTGCAGGCAGGTGTCTTGCGATATTTTCTGCTTTCTTATAATTTAATTCTTTGCTTTCTCGTTCTCAGTTACCTTGGTGCCGCCCCTGTGTGTTGCCCTGATTGTTGCAAACTTTATTTTTTGCCTTGCAATTTTCATATTATCAGAAGTGGCGAGATCTTTTTCAATTGTATTTTTCCTTGTATCCAGCGCCTCATACAAGACTTTAATTTCATCCCAATCTTCCCTGGTATAACTATCCTTATTGTCAGAAACCGCATCTACAAAATTCTTGTAAACTGCCAGGATATTATCGGCTGTCACAAATCCAAACTTCATATCGGATCCTATTTTGCCTTCGCCAAATAACCTATTTCTCAGCACCTGCCTGTAATCAGGTTTGCTGGCTTCTGCTTTTGCTGCAGCTTCTTTTTCCTGGAGTTTGGCTAGATACGCAGCTTTAAAAGCATCATACTTCTTTTTACTCGCATCGGCTTTCGCCTGGTCGGCTGTTTCGAGTGTTGCAATAGTTTTTTCCGCAGTCAATGCTCTTTCCTGATATCCACTGTCAATAGCTGTCCAATCCTTTAAAGTGTAAACAGGTTGCAGATTCTCAACGGAATCAACATACTGAATTAAAGCGGCGGAGTCTTGTTTGGCCGCATCTTTTGCTGAATTGTTACATGCCGTAAACAAGGTCATCCCAACAGCAGTTGTGATCATTAATCGTGTGATTTGCATTTTTCTAGAGGTTTAGTTTACCATACCTTCTCAATATCTATGCCATCAAATTCGTGCAGCCTGAAGGCGTGCTTTTCGCACCAGGTACTAAAAGGTTGCGTAATTTTGAATAACCGGGAATGGGATAAGGACGACGTTGGGTATAATTTGCCCGAAAAGCTTACACCATGTCCCCTTATTTGGCAGAACCAAGAAGCCATCGATAAATTAAATGCACGTTTACAGAAGCCACCGGTCCTTTAAAATCATATTCAATAAGAGCGTCATTGCTCATCACCTGTTTTCAATATAGCGGTACTGTTAAGGTATTGAAAATCCCCAAATTTCATTCTAAGCGCAGTAGGGTAAAACCTGCGCATACCACCTGGCTTAGCCCTACACCGATTGGCTTTATCGGTTCTTTCAAAAACGACACGGATTTCAAAAGCCAGTTTTTCAACTGCCCGGTACATTGTCCTGGTTGCTTACTACAGCCCGATTACTCAAGCCGCAGCACCGGTAAGCTACTACCCGTGGAAGGGTAAGTTTATCTTACGGTACCCGTATAGAATAATCCAATCAGGACCTTTTCAGGTCACACTCCAATGCCCAGCCCTAACTTTTGGCAATGCAGTGTTGTGTGTTCGTGCTTCATTTTATGTTAGTTACTTAATAATTTTTTACTCAATTCCCTGCAGGCATTCAATTTCGATAAAAAGTTCTTACTGGCTGTGCTGCTTGCAACAGGCTGACTGGAAAAATAAGCAATTACCAAATTGACGGAGCGGTTTATGTAAATTACTTGCCCGTATATACCTATTGCAGCGAACTCTCCTTTTTCATCATCAAGTATCCACCAAAAGTTTTTATAAGCTATCCATGGTATGCCAGCTTTTACATACACATCATTTTTCAAATACCGCATTTTATCAGCTTCAGTAATTTTAAGTGTTTCGTCAACCCATTGGGATGATATGATTTGTTTCCCAACTATTAGCAATGCACTAAATATTTTTATTTTCATCTTTATGAATTTAGATTTATTAGGGGCTCGGTGGCATGACACACTATATCTGGAATAGTCAAGGCAGGTAAACCAATATTTTCTTGTTCGGGTAAAATAGTTGCATCCCGCAAGTAACCCACGCGACCAATCAAAAACATGGATGTCAAAATGAATGACACTAAAAAGTATGAAACTTTACCCAGTTTTATATGCAAGTCTTATCTCTTATACTTTATCAATATTGGTTGCGTGATGAGCATGGCTAACCATAGCAAGCCAACAAACGAAAACCCCATACATCCATTGGTGACATTTGTTTTTGGACTGCCCTTAGTACTGGAAGCCTTTTAATTTAGAGTAAACCCCGAACGAAAAAAATATAATCCAAATTTTCAAAATAAGACAGTATCTTAATATTACCAATTCAATCGTCTTCTGATAATACCAGCAAAAACTTACGTAAACGGATTCATAAAATCCCGGCATTTTATTATTTCATTGTTCATGTAAAATATTCATTCAGTGAATAACCAATACGGGTCATTTTTTATGTTAAAATGCTTTTACAATTTAACTATTCTGCTAATAGCCTTTCAATGTTCATTTTCACAAACCGGAAGCCTTGATTCTTCTTTTAGTGGAAACGGGATTTTGCCTGCACCCTACGATGTTGTTTCTACAGTACAGCCAGACGGAAAAGTTATTGGGTTAGGGGCTTATTGGGACGCTGCATTAAGCGGGTATACTAATAAAATCCGCAGGTTAAAAATTAATGGAGTACCAGACAGCAGCTTTGGTAAAAATGGTTTTGTATTGGCTGACCCTAACATTGTCTTTGGACCATTCACATTATTAAAGGTTTGCCCTGACAGTAAAATAATAATACTGGCAAACTTTGATAATGATCCCTATACCATGTTCAGGTTTTTGCCTGATGGAAATCTTGACACCAGCCTTAATCATACCGGAAAAATACCCTTAAGCTTTGATCATGATCATCACCGGTTTAACGACATCGTCATTCAGCAAGATGGTAGAATTTTATTGGCGGGATCTATTTCTGATAATGATATTACCAATCCGGATGGTAAATTTTTAATTGCGCGGCTTAAAAAGGATGGCAGCATAGACAATAGCTTTGGTACCAGCGGTATTATTACCACCATATTCAATCATCATCATGAAAACACCGCCCTGGATTCAATGAATCAAACTTTATATAACTTTGGAGCATCTATCTCTGCAATCGCACTTACAAACAATAAAACCATTGTGGCAGTTGGCGGACAAGGCAGGAGTTATTATGAACAAAGTGATGACTCGATTGCAATAGCAAGGTACAATATGGATGGAAGTTTGGATAGCAGCTTAAGTGAAGATGGAAAACTAACGATCATCCAGGATACCGGCAATAGATACGCAGCGCATGCAACTTCAGTCGCTATTGCGCCGGATGGAAAAATATTGGTGGCAGGAAGTGCTTTTTATCTACCGGGCCATGGCTTGTATTTTTATTCAAAGCTGGAACTCCTTCGCCTGGATGCTGGTGGAGCCTTAGACAATTCTTTTGATAATAACGGTATGAAAATAATGGAACTGGCTCCCTATAGCAGGTTCATTAAGATGAGTTTGCAAAGTGATGGCAATATTTTGGTGGGTTCTACTACTGGTACTGGCAGGGATTCAGAGGCATCCAGCAGCGTTTTTTTCGCCAGGATAAATAACAACGGCAGCTATGATAACAGCTTTGGCCAAAATGGCATCCTGCTCCCTGTTTTTAGTGACAGCAGCCAGGGAGCACAAGATCGTTTTAACATGTTAGAAATTACGCAGAACCGTATTTACATTAATCGCTCCAGTTATTATTCATCACAAGCTATCTATGCCTATAAATATGACGGCATAAATTTCAATCCGCAAACCCGTAGCTTTTGCTCAAACGTTTCAAGCGCCGATATTTCTTCTGATTTACAAGGAACAAATTATCAGTGGCAGCTAAGCACCGATAGTGTTCACTTTAACAACATCAGCAACGACGGTTATCACAGCGGCGTAAATACCAGGGTGCTTTCTTTAAATAATATTCCTGCTTCCTGGCAAAACTATCAATACCGGTGTATGGCAGATAACAGTAACAGTAACGTAACCACCATCCACTTTTTAAATGCTAATGAAAACGAATGGACAGGCACCTTGAGTAACGCCTGGGAGAATCCGGCCAACTGGCTTTGTGGTGAAGTGCCAGCAAATAATGCTGATGTGATCATCAGCAATGGAAATGTGGTTATCCAGTCAAACATCATCATTAACAGCTTGCATATTCAGCCGGGTGCTTCTGTAAAAGTAAATACAGGTTTTACTTTAAACATCATTAACAATAACCTGGGCAGGTGAATTATTATTTTTCGTCTGCCAGGTTTTATAGAACAGTCATGCGCAACATCCTCACCTTTGCTCATTGCCCGGAAATGCCATAACGGTAGTTATTTAAAATACCCCTTATTTGCTAGAAGCCTTACCCGGCTTTGAGTTGTGAACTATCCCAGATAATAACCAGGCATAACGCAGTATATATCTGGTGTCATGTCGCACCTGAATTGACGGACAAAGTTTTAGTAATTTTATCCTGGCATTTTCACATGTAAATTGCCATCCCTGCTCGTTGGCAGTCATGCTACACTACACCCTTCAAACGACAAACAGACTTGCCAAACAGACGAAAATTTCGTAAATTGCCATGGTGAATAAACAAAAAGAAATAGAATTTGATTTTGAGATTGACAAGCTGACCAACTCCATTGAAAATGCAATTTCTGGAGAAGTTTTTGACACGTTAGTTTCTCAAGTGGCTGACATCAAACAAGTAAAGAAACTAGAATGGGCTTTCAATTGGCAGACTGAAATTAAAGACAAATCAAAAGCTGTTTTTAAATTAACAACAATCAGTAATCCGACAATCATTCATGGACTTATCAGTTTGACAGACAAAGGTGACCACATTTTTATGGACTTGATAGAAAGCGCTAAATTTAATAAAGGAAGAAACAAACTTTACAAAGGAGTGGCAGGGAATCTGGTTGCTTTTGCTTGCAAAACTTCTTTTGAAAATGGATTCGATGGAGTTGTTTCTTTTATTGCAAAGTCACAACTTATTGACCACTACTCACAAAGTTTGGGAGCAAAACTATTTGGTGGCAACAGAATGTTTATTGATACAAGAGAAGCACTCATTTTAACAACAAAATATTTTAAAGACTTTAAGCTATGATAAACTTCAAAAAAATGGACGAGAAAGACTTTGTTTTTATAAGCAAACCTTTGAGCGACAAAGAAGACAAAGCATTTAGCGAGTTTTTGAAAAACCGTAAGGCTAAAAATTTGCACACAAAAAAAACAAAAAAAGCGTCAAGAAAACTGCAACCCCAATAAGCACGAACTGCCAACA
>JBDTWP010000435.1:0-5774 GCA_040006615.1 Ferruginibacter sp. | reverse complement strand
CGGCCATAGTAATACATATCCTCAAAGCCCTCTACGCCGGCCGATGCTGACAGACCTTTGTGGTGGTCCATTAAATTGCGACCAACCTGGTCACTTCCATTTCCCAGGCCATTTGGAAAGCGGGAGGAAGAAGAATTCAACAAGATAAAAGCCGTGGCTACAGTGGACGCATTCAGGAAAATAAGCCGGGCATAAAACTCCCGGACCTGGTTGGTTTCGGTATCAATTATCTCTACTCCGGCCGCCATTTGTTTCTGTTCATCATAGAGTACTTTATTTACCAGTGAATGTGGCCTGACCGTTAGGTTACCGGTGGCATAAGCAGCAGGCATCGTGCTGGCGTTTGTACTGAAATAGGCGCCGTACGGACAACCACGGTGACAGAGATCCCTTGCCAGGCATTGCCCCCTGCCCTGCACTGCCTGGGTAAGGTTGGCAGTTCGGCCGATGATCACTTTACGGTCCGGATAGTTGGCTTCGATCTTTCCTTTAAAGTGTTTCTCAACAGCGTTCATTTCAAATGGAGGCTGAAAAATCCCATCAGGTAAATGGGGGATACCGTCTTTATTACCACTCACACCAATGAATGATTCCACATAATCATACCAGGGAGCAATGTCTTTATATCTTATCGGCCAATCTACGCCAAAACCATCTTTAAGATTTGCTTCAAAATCAAGGTCGCTCCAGCGGTAACAAGCCCGGGCCCACAACAAAGAACGGCCGCCCACTATATCGCCTCTTATCCAATCAAAGCGTTTTGCTTCTTCATAAGGGTTTTCCTGGTCGTTGATGTAGAAATGTTTGTTGTCTTCCCGAAAGGAATAATGACGGCTTTGAACAAAATGCTGCTTTTTGTCTTCCTCAGCCAGGTGCAGACGATGAGGGAATTCCCAGGGATCTTTGTTAGCAGTCGGATAATTGGGGTGAACCACATTGCCGCCCCTTTCCAGCAATAGTACCCTTAAACCCTTTTCACAAAGTTCTTTAGCGGCCCATCCACCGCTAATGCCCGACCCTACAATGATGGCGTCGAATGTATCCTGATTTTTTGCTTTTGTATTGATGGAGGGAGTATCGCCTGGCATAGCTATTAAATTAACAGGTATGATAGAATTTAATTGATAATTGATAATTAATAATTGATCAGTTTTGTCAATATATACTGCGCAATTCGCAAGTTTATTTTAAACCTGTTATTTAAAATGCTGCTTCATCACTTTGGCATATTCAGCCAATGCTACTTCTGGTTCTGCAATTTCGGGATGCCATAATTTCTCCCACTCAAAACTGTAATAACCCTTGTACCCACCCTTTATTAAAGCATCCATTGCCTCAAAGATCGGAGCCTCACCCTTACCCAGGAGCGTATATTCTATTTTTCCATCTACAAATTTTGCATCCTTGATATGCGTATGACGAATATATTTTTTTAATTTTGTGTATGCTTCCAACGGAGGCTCCTTAGTTACCGACCACATATTCACTATGTCCCAGATTAATCCTACCTGTGGATGTTCGGCAGACTTCATAACATTTTCAAGGTCTTCTATTTTAACAAGTGCACCATGCGATTCCATCAATATGCTCACTCCGGTTCCCTTTGCATGATCACCTAATTCCAGCAAACCCTTTATAATCAGATCCAACGTTGCATTCTTCTCCTGGTTTTTTGGGAAATCATTCGGGAACACCCTTATATATGGGCAGTTTATTTGTTGGGCCAGGTCAATGAAGCGCCTGGCTTCATCTAAATTTTTTTTCCTTTCTATCGGATCAGCCGAATGCAGATTAGCGGAAGACCCAAGATCAACAAACTTCAGGCCTTTTTCATTCATTATTTTAACCGTAGCTAACCTGTTTTGGTTGCTGCTGAATTCATTACATTTTAAAAGGTCCAATTCGCGTTGTATTCCACGTAACTCAATACCATTATATTCATGCTGCGCTGCAAAATCCACAATTTGCCGGAAGGTCCAGTCAGGGCAACCGAGGGTGGAAAATGATAAAAGGGGGCTGCCCTTTTTTAGGTCGAATGAAGAGCCGGCGTATGCAGTTACCAATAACAATGCTGATTTTTGCAGAAATTCCCTCCGGGTAAAATGATCCATGGTTAATTAAGTTTTGCAGGATTTAGATTTCAATTTTAAAACCCGGTACATGTAAATATTTTTCAAAATGCTTTGTATCTGGATTTTGCTTTGAATTGTTTTCAGAAACCGGTTTTGCATGCCGAAGTTACAAAATAAGTTCGGCAAAAGATCGAACTTTGGCCTCACAACAAATAGCGATACTTCGCAAAGGGTAAATCAGTGATCTTTTATTTGCGCTGCTTCGAAAAACAATGCTGCGAAAATAAAGGATAATTGCGTTTCAATTATTTACCGGATAAGGCCGCGACCTGATCCATTGCAATGGCAGATTCATCTTTTTACCGCCTGTGAAGTATAATAATTCCAGGCCCAAATGGAGTTCTTCACATTTTGATGGCAGGCGATGGTCGTTCATTTTCTATTTCAACCGCTCTCTAATATCCAGCCGGTACTTCCTTGCATAATCCTGAGCTACATCATATCCTGCATCGGCATGCCTTATCACTCCAATACCGGGGTCGTTGCGTAAGACACGGCTGAGCCTCGCCGCAGCTTCCGCGGTTCCATCGGCTACAATCACCATACCGGCGTGTATGCTATAGCCCATGCCTACTCCTCCGCCATGGTGCAGGCTTACCCAACTGGCGCCACCGGCGGTGTTGATGAGTGCATTCAATATGGGCCAGTCGGCTACGGCATCACTGCCATCAGGCATCGCTTCGGTCTCCCGGTTTGGACTGGCCACAGAGCCAGTATCCAAATGGTCACGACCGATAACGATGGGTGCTTTTACTTTTCCCGCGCTCACCAATTTATTAAATGCGAGGCCGGCTATTTCCCGCTCTCCCTGCCCCAACCAGCAAATGCGGGCGGGCAGTCCCTGGAAGGCGATCTTTTCCTGCGCCAGGTTGAACCACCGTATCAATGATTTATTGGCGTGAAACAAAGTGCGCATCATGTCATCGGTTTCACGAATATCTGCGGGATCCCCACTGAGGGCCGCCCAGCGAAAGGGTCCTTTGCCTTCGCAAAACAGGGGACGTATATAGGCGGGTACAAAGCCCGGAATATCAAAGGCATTTTCCAAACCCCTCTCTTTCGCCCTTGCTCTGATATTATTACCATAATCAAATGTAATGGCACCCATTTTTTGTAGCTCCAGCATGAGTTCCACATGCAGCTTCATACTTTCATAGCTCAGTTCTATGTATTTTGCAGGATCATTGCCACGTAAATCATTAGCCTGTCCGTTGGTGAGGGTATGTGGAATGTAACCAACCAATGGATCGTGCGCGGAGGTTTGGTCTGTAAGTGTATCGGGAACGATCTTTCTTTCAACCAGTCTTTTTAATAAATGAACGGCGTTACAAAGCACACCAATGCTTTTCCCCATACCAGTCGCCTTATATCTTAAACCTGCATCAATAGCTTCGTCTAAATCATAATATTTTTCATCAAGATATCTTGTTTCAATTCGCTTGTCAATGCGCCATTCCTCCACTTCGGCGATCAGTGCAACACCTTCGTTCATCGTGATGGCGAGCGGTTGAGCTCCACCCATACCACCGAGACCGGCTGAGACATTCAGGGTGCCTTTAAGTGTGCCTCCAAAATCTTTATTGGCCACTGCCGAATAGGTTTCGTAGGTGCCCTGCACAATACCCTGCGAACCTATGTAGATCCAGCTGCCTGCTGTCATTTGTCCATACATCATGAGGCCTTTCTTTTCCAGCTCATCAAAATGTTCCCAGGTAGCCCATTTGGGTACCAGTTGCGAGTTACTTATCAAAATTCTTGGCGCATCACGATGCGTTTTAAGCATGGCTACCGGCTTGCCACTTTGTATCAACAGGGTTTCATCGTCTTCAAGGTCTTTTAATGCCTTGATGATGAGATCGAGACATTCGAAATTACGGGCTGCCTTACCGCGGCCACCGTATACGATCAGGTCGTCGGGACGTTCCGCTACTTCGGGATTAAGATTGTTTAATAACATTCTTAACGCCGCTTCCTGTATCCAGCCTTTGCAGGAGATACTTGTTCCGGTGGGGGTGGCATATCTTACCGGGTCGTATTTTGTATGAACCATGTCTTAAAGGATTAATATGATTTACCGGATTTTATTTTCCTGGTTATATTTTCTTTGCCCATGCAGGACTATCATTTCTGAAATTGTCTGAACTTTGATCATGGCTCAGACCTGATGAACGTGATCGCCTTCATCATATCATCGTGCAGGACCCTGTCTGCCTCATTAAAACTTATTTCCTTTCTGAACGATGTCACAATCGCTTCTAACTGTGGTGAGCTTTGCAGGGGGCGGCGAAACTCCAATGCCTGTACGGCAGTCAGCAACTCGATCGCCAATACCTTTTCTACATTGTCAATCACCCGCTTGCATTTGGTGGCTGCGTTGGCACCCATGCTCACATGATCCTCCTGGTTATTGCTGGAAGAAATAGAATCCACACTTGCTGGCGTACACAATTGCTTGTTTTCACTTACAATGCCCGCAGCGGTATATTGTGGTATCATAAAACCCGAATGAAGGCCGGGTTGCTTTACCAGGAACATCGGTAGGTTATGCTGGCCGCTGAGTAATTGATATGTTCTTCTTTCCGATATATTGGCCAGTTCACTCATAGCGATGGCAAAAAAATCCAATACTAACGCCAACGGCTGACCGTGAAAATTACCGCCGCTTAATACAAGGTCCTCTTCGGGGAAAATATTTGGATTGTCCGTTACCGAATTGATTTCTTTTATGAAAACACTGAGCACGTAATCGAAAGTGTCTTTTGTGGCGCCATGCACCTGGGGTATGCAGCGGAATGAATAAGGATCCTGGATCTGCTCCTTTTTTTGCGCAGCTACCTGGCTGCCTGTTAATAATTCCCTTAGCCTTGCAGCAGTATCTACCTGCCCCTTGTGTGCACGGATGGAATGTATCTTCTCATGAAAAGGTTCGGCTATACAATCAAATGCATCAAATGATATCGCTGCAATGATATCGGCCCATTTCAATAAGCGGTCTCCCTGTATGAGACTATATAATCCATATGCGCTCATAAACTGCGTACCATTGATCATCGCAAGGCCCTCCTTGCTTTGCAGGTGAATGGGTTGCCATCCAAATTTTTGCATGGCCTCCGAAGCAGGCATTTTTTCCCCCGCATGATACACTTCACCCAGGCCGATGAGTGGTAAACTTAAATGGCTTAGTGGTGCCAGGTCGCCGGACGCGCCGAGCGAACCCTGCGTGTAGATCACAGGAAATACATCGTTATTGTACATATCCATCAGTCGCTTAACGGTGTCTATCTGCACGCCGGAATTGCCATAGCTTAGTGATTTGATTTTGAGCATCACCATCAGTTTAATGATATCTTTCGGCACTTCCTCCCCCAATCCGCAGGCATGTGATTTTATCAGGTTACTCTGAAGTTCTTCCAGTTGGGTCGCATCGATTATTACATTTTGCAGGTAGCCGAAACCCGTATTGATTCCGTAAAATATTGCTGACCCGCTTTCCAATTTTTTATCGAGGTAAGTCCGGCATTCGGTGATCCTCCTGTGAGCATCAAAGGTGATGGAAACCAATTGATCGAAGGCCAGCAGGTTTTTTACCTGTTGAAAATTGGTAGGACTTTTATCTAAAGGCAAATAATTATAACTCATGAG
>JBDTWP010000434.1:0-5825 GCA_040006615.1 Ferruginibacter sp. | reverse complement strand
TTTTGTCACCTTTTGTCACCTTTTGTCCCCTTTTGTCCCCTTTTGTCCCCTTTTGTCCCCTTTTGTCCGCTTTTGTCCGCTTTTGGTCCTTTTGTCCGCTTTTGACCGTAGGATAATAAAGGCTAATCAGGTAATTTATTTAAACAATAAGGCAGTATAAAAGGGAGTATGCAGGGAGTTGGTAGCGGATTACCAGCAATCAGGTAGGGAGCATGTACGAAGGATGATACAGGAAATACATAGGCAGGTAGGGAGTTGCTACGAAGGATGCAACATTTTTAGGATACTTGAAGCTGGATTGACGATTGACCATTGACGATTGACTATTGCCATTTTGACTATTACCTATTGCCTATTGCCATTTGCCTATTGCTAATTGCCTATTGCCTATTGCTTATTGCCTATTGCCTATTGCTTATTGGATGAAGAACGCCTCGCCAAGTTGTCCGGAAAGCCATTCAGGTGGGAATGTGCTTGTTTTGATCCATTATTGCGGCAGGAACAATTGCGGATCAATGACCGGGTTGATGAGAATCTTGTGAAAGAAGATCTCTCCGCCAATTTCAGTTGCATTCGTTTCGGTTGTCTTTGTTTCGCAGGTATGTGCAAATTGAATCCCATCCACTTCTTTATAATCCTTATACAATGTGTAGGTTTCGCCGGCATTTCCCCTGCCAGCGCTGATGCGGGTAGCCGATGACTGAATAACAAGGTAAGAAGAGGCATCCAGCCAAAACATCAATTCCCTGCCTTCCTTTGTTGTTAATTTAATTTTGTAACAAGTGTTCCCTTCCACTGTTTCTTTGCCAAGCAGTTCTGCTTTGTGTCCTTTTGCGACATAATCTACCAGGGGACCTGCAATATCCAGTTCGGTCTGCAATCCTGCTGATTCTGATTCGGGTATCCTGTCTGCGACCGGGGATCTCAGTGGAAAAAATGTCCAGGCTTCCTTATCAGTAACCAGCACTAAACCATTTGCAACACCGTTATCAATTTCTGTGCGGCTAAGTTTATCCTGTTCCTTTATGATTTTTACTGTTACTTCCTTTCCCATCATTACTTTGATACCCTCCATATAAATACTTTTTACAGATGCCAGTTTATTTTTGCCGCCGCGGGCTCTTATGTATTTTTCGATAACTTCATCTATTGTTTTTGCGGATGCAAACTGTGCTGTCAGCAACAATATGATGAGTAACCCAAATAAAATTAAATCCCTCAATTTTACAATTTAATGATTAAAGATAGGCCTAATCCATAAAAGCAGAATGGCTGAACGGGCTTAGATTTGTTTCAATTTCAAATGCATACTATGACACAGCGTATAAGCGGAAATATAGTTGATATTTTTAACCGGCAGGTTTATTTTGGAGAAATAACCATCATGAACGGGAGGATACAAACAATTGAAAAAAGAGAACCCGCAAATGATGATCGGGAAAGGGCAATGTATATACTTCCAGGGTTTATTGACAGCCACGTACATATAGAGAGTTCCATGCTGGTACCGGCTGAATTTGCAAAACTTGCGGTGGTCCATGGCACGGTAGCCACTATCAGCGATCCACATGAAATAGCCAATGTATGCGGAATGTATGGTGTGGAATTTATGATCGCCAATGGGAAAACCGTTCCTTTTAAATTTCATTTTGGCGCGCCAAGTTGCGTGCCGGCCACGATTTTTGAAACCGCAGGCGCCACTTTAAACCCGGATGATGTAGCTGTTCTATTGCAGAAAGATGAGATTAAATATTTAAGTGAAATGATGAATTACCCGGGTGTGCTATCCGGGGATGAAGCCGTACTGAAAAAGATTTCGGCTGCAAAGAAATACAATAAACCGGTGGATGGGCATGCGCCGGGGTTAAGGGGAGGAGACGCGAAAAAATATATAGAAGCAGGTATCAGTACGGATCATGAATGTTTTACGGCGGAAGAAGCTTTGGAAAAACTGCAATACGGCATGAAGATCTTAATCAGGGAGGGCAGTGCGGCTAAAAATTTTGAAGCGTTGATCGCTCTGTTAAATGATCACCCGGAAGATATGATGTTTTGCAGTGACGATAAGCACCCGGATAGCCTTGTTGAAGGGCATATCAACCAGTTGTGCAGCAGGGCCATTGCCAAAGGGATCGATGTATTCAAGGTATTGCAGGCCGCCTGCATAAACCCGGTGTTGCATTATAAAATGGATGTTGGTTTGCTGAGAGAGGGAGATGCGGCTGATTTTATCCTGGTGGAAAATCTTGTACATTTTAAAGTAATGAAGACATATATTGATGGAACACTGGTAGCAGAAAACGGAAGGTCATTCATTGATGGGAATAAGGCGGGAATTATTAACCGTTTTGAATGTGTGGAGCAGGGAGCCGAAGAATTTTCGGTGAGGCATGACCGTGAAAAAGAAATTTTGGTGATAGAAGCGTTGGAGGGGCAATTGATCACAAACAAAATTCTTGCGGCACCCAACATTATTAATGGTGAAATAGTAAGCGATATAAGCAGGGATATTCTAAAAATGGTGGTGGTGAACCGTTATAAAATTGCGCCAATCGCTAAAGCTTTTGTGAAAAATTTCGGATTGAAGCAAGGTGCCATCGCATCGACCGTGGCGCATGACAGCCATAATATTATTGCCGTGGGGGTGGATGATGAAAGCATTTGCAAGGCGGTAAACCTGGTGATAAGGGCGCAAGGCGGTGTGAGCAGCGTTTCCAATGGAAGAGAAATGATATTGCCTTTACCGGTAGCGGGACTGATGAGTAATGATGATGGATATAAGGTAGCGGCATCCTACTCTGCGATTGATAAGATGGTGAAAGAAGAATTAGGATCAAACCTTGCTGCACCCTTTATGACCTTATCCTTTATGGCATTATTAGTGATCCCACATTTGAAACTTAGTGACCTTGGATTATTTGACGGGGATGGATTTAAATTGGTTACAGCACTATGAATTGGGATATTGGAGAGACAATAAATTTATATCTGCATTTTAATATCTCAATATCTTCTTCAATTTTATCAGTTTGTCTTCGCTCCTATTACTTTTATCGCCACACTGTCTGTGCCTCTCGGTGCAAATTCTTTTGTTTTAAAACCGGCGGATTTACCTGGTTCTATTTTATCGTATACTGTTTCATTTGTTTTTAACAACAAAGTCCCGGTTTTACTAAAGTAGGACAATTCCAAAACAACATCTTTGTAGGTACATACTTTAGCGTTGTTGCTTATATTGCCTTTTGTTACAGTTTGTCCGATCAGGTTGTGTTTATCACGACTGCTTACAAATAAAAATGCAACAGGGTTTTTCTTTTCCTTTTCTTCCAGCGTTTCTTTTGCCTTCTGGTAATTTTCTTTTTCGGCAGCCGCTTTTTTCCCGCTATTGGTGCAGGAAGAAAATATTACAAAAGAAAATAACGCAATACTGATTAGCTTTTTCATTCAAAAAATTTGTACAATTAAAATAAAAAAAATGATATTGTTTGTTAAAATTAGAAGGATAATTGGTAATTGATAATTGATATAATTGATAATTGATAATTGATAATTTTTCTCCCAATGGTCGAATTTCAACCTGCCGGGATAAAATTCCACCAGGCATTTTTCTCAATGGAGAAGGATATAAATTAATGGCGTAGCAGGGTCAGCCGAAAATCATCCGGTATTTTTCAATATTCATTTTCCCTGGAAATCATAATTAAATTTCAAATTTCAGATTGCAAAATATAGATTTGTAAATATAGAGGCATAAAAATCTATCCCCGCCATGATTATTAATTTAAGCGAACAACATTCTTTGGTAAGCAACTGGGTGAGTGAACTGAGAGACCAGGTCATTCAAACAGACCAGATGCGTTTCCGGCGAAACCTTGAGCGTATTGGTGAAGTTGCAGCCTATGAAATAAGCAAACAATTAGCATGGGAAGAAAAAGAAATCACTACTCCATTAGGAATTTCAAATTGCAAAGTGTTGCAATCCCAGCCGGTATTGGCTACAATTTTGCGGGCCGGACTTAGTATGCACAACGGACTGCTGAACTATTTTGATAAGGCGGAAAACGCTTTCATAAGCGCTTACCGCAAGCACAAGTCCGATGGCAGTTTTGATATTAGCCTTGAATATATGAGCTGCCCGGAAATCGAAGATAAGGTATTGATCATAAGTGACCCGATGATCGCCACCGGTTCTTCATTGGTAAAAGTAATTCAATATATTAAAGAAGAGGGTGATATAAAAGAATTGCATATTGTATGTGCGATAGCCTGTACCGTAGGCCTTGAGTATGTGTTGAGGGCTCAGCCAAAGGCAACCATCTGGTGTGGTGATATCGATGATGAATTAACAGCCAAAGGATATATTGTACCGGGCTTAGGTGATGCGGGAGACCTGGCATTCGGGCCAAAGATGCAATCCTAGGGCATTATTTTAAGAAAGGCGGGGACTTAATTCGTGAATGGGCTGTTGCTTTATAAAACAATAAATAGCCGTCTTTTTCACAATTCCTGACAATTTATGAAAAGCAGCCTGTAAAGTCTTTTTTTTAGAAATACCCGAATGTTCAGAATTTTTAAGTAAATTCGGAGGGGAAACTTAAATGTGCAAATAATTAACTTATTGGGTGCAGCATATTCCCGCAAATCCCTATCTTTAATATTCCGAATTAGTACAACGATGAGAAAATTAATCATTTTAACGGGTACCCTTTTACTTTCCTTTCTTCTACAGGCGCAGGATCCACATTTTTCTCAGTTTTTTGCTTCTCCCTTAACCCTGAATCCCGCATTTACGGGGAAGTTTGACGGGCAATTAAGGTTGGCTGCCAACCACCGGGACCAATGGCCATCCATACCAAAAGCATATGTAACCACCAGCGCCTCGGTTGATTTTGGCATTTTAAAAAACAAGATCCCTTCCGGCGACGTTTTTGGTATAGGTTTTTCAGGATTAAGCGATCAAAGCGCTGATGCGGCCCTGAAACTAAATTATGGCTCTCTTTCTTTAAGTTATCATAAAGCATTGGATGAAGATGGGTATAATACTATCGGAGCAGGTTTCCAGGCCACATACAGCAGCGCAATTTTAGATTTTACGAAATTGACTTTTGAAGACCAGTTAACCCAAAACGGTTTTACGGGCACAACAGCGGAGAGTTTAAGTAATGGCAGTAACCAGAATTATGTGGATGTAAATGCGGGTTTATTGTATTCAGGTTCCAGTAACGGAACGAACAACTATTACCTCGGCGCTTCAGTGTACCATATCAACAGACCCAATCTTAGCTTCATTGATAAAGTGTGGAATCTATCTCCCCGGATGACAGTTCATGGAGGTGGTTCATTTCCCGTAAGCGAGGTGTTGTCGGTCAATGCTTCAGCAATCTACCAGGTTCAAAATAAGGCAAGTGAAACCTTGATAGGCGCAGCATTGTCGGCTAACTTAAATGGAGATTTTGACAATCCCAGCGCTGTATACCTGGGCTCCTGGATTCGTTTTAATGATGCGATTATACCCTATGTGGGTATAGAAATTGGGGGCCTTAGAATTGGCGTCAGTTATGATATTAATACCTCAAGTCTTAAAGCAGCCACACTCAGCAGGGGTGGTTCAGAGTTCTCGATCATATATGTTAAGAAGGCACTACAAACAAAGGGTATTCCCTGTCCTAAATTCTAATTATTATCTATTAGGTTCTTTCAATTCTGTTTTTTCAATTTTTTACAGATTTTAGTGGAATTCACGTAATTCAGGTATACCTGCTATTTTCACTATTTTCACAGGGCTTCACCCTGTGCTATTGTATTTCGCCCTTACAGGGCTGCTT
>JBDTWP010000433.1:0-5834 GCA_040006615.1 Ferruginibacter sp. | reverse complement strand
GGAAAGAATAATCCTTTTTTTTATACGAAAAAGTAAAATAAGCGGCGTTGATCATATCATTATATTTATAATTATTACTGAGTGGCAACTTTATTTGCTGGCCGTTATTATTGGCATACGCGTTATAAAAGCTTAAAAAATTGTTTTGATAACTTCTTATCCCTGCTTCAATTTTTGCATTTTCTGATACAGGATTAGTATAGTCTGCCTGGAATGTCAATTGTTTTTCACTACTGTTGCCGGTATTCCAAACTATTGAAGGCACCCGGAATTCACCGCCCCAGGGATTGAAATACAAGGTATTTATAGCTGAATTACCTTTACTGTGTTTCCCCAAAATAAAATATTAGCAATTTCGTTCATAAAATGTCCCCGTTGATACGTTCGTCTATCAATTGGCAACAATATTTGCCCAATATTTAGACGTCATTAAAAAGAGATTAAAAAGCAGCTCTTACCAATATATTTAACAAATGGTAAGTCAATAACATAAACATGGTATTGACTTACCAGGTGTATCCATCTAAAATTTGCGAATTTTTCTTATTAGCTGTGATTTATTGATAGTATGCAGCCTAAAACGCTTTATTTCCGCTTGCTAAACAGATTGCATTTGTTCACAGGCTGCCGCGCATTTTTTGCAGGCTTCGGCACATGCTTTACAATGGTCCATATGGGTATGTTTACCGCATTCCTCAGCGCAGGCATTGCAAATATCGGCGCAAACCTGTAACAACGGTTCGGCATATTTCGAACCTCGTGCCAATAAACCGGCCGTTAAACTGCACATTTCTGCACAGTCAATATCCAATTGAATGCAGTCAGTAAGCATCTTAACATCATCTTCCTGAAAACAGGCAGCTATACAATAATTACATATTCCTGCGCAATTGTTCAACTCATCGATCTGGGATTGATAAAATTTAGTTGTCATAAAAAATAATTTTTAATTATTTAAAATATTAAGTAACAATTTATACCTATGGAAATAAAAAAGCATGCCGCAATTCATACTTGCTGCCACAACTATTCATTTTAATCAAATTTTAATATGGAGTTAATCTTCTTTTTATATGAAAACGCAATATTGCAGTATAAAAGATATTGCATGCAAAAGCTATTTTACAAAATCCTGGTGCCAGTTGATTTTTCAGCGAACTCGAAAAGCGCCATAGAGAAAGCTCTTGAAATTGCCAAATAATATATTTGTAGTATCTGTTTATTACATGTCCTAACGATTCCCTCTTTTGCATCAATGGCAGTGGGAGAAGGGCATGTTGGAATGTACTTTCAGTCAATTGCAGCAAAAGTGAACTCGAATTTAAATTGGAAAAGTGATTAACTATCTCCATTTACTTTCGGAAGATCCCATTAAAGTAGAATACAATATTTACAAGCGTACCTGGGATGAAACAATCATTGATTTAGTGAACCAACACGGGTTTGACCTGGTATTGAATGGGCAAAAGCGGAGAGTGACCGGAAAAAGTAATATGCTGATTAATCCCGATAAAATTGCCGGCAAAATTAATATCCCCGTGATAACAGCGCCAATCAAGCGAAGATTAACAAGGCTATATTCTATTAAAATTCCCATAACTGATTTTTTACCCGTAAGGAAATTGATGTATGGGGTGTACATAGCTTCCGTTTATGAAACTTCTATAAAATTATTAGCTATAGAAAATAAAAAAACAAAAGGACAAAGTAAAGTATTACATGGAAAAAGCTTACAGGCTGATCATTGATAATTGTAAAGTGAAAGTAGAACCTGAAATCATCTTAAGCGAAAACGTTGCTGAAGCAGTTAATCAATTTGCTATGATAAAATCTGCGGATCTTGTTATCCTGAATTCAGGCACAGAAACAAAAATGCCGAGCCTTTTTTCATTTTTGTTAGGCAATGCTATTCAGAAATATACAGCACCACCGGTACTTACAGTAAATCCGTATTGACAATTAGTTATTGGCACAAACAAATTTATTATATGAAAAAGATTTTTATATTATTCTTGTCACTATCGACATTTATCTTAACCAAATCTCAAACAATTGAAGACGCTAAAAAGCATCTCTATTACGAAAGGTTTGAGACTGCGAAAAATATTTTGCAATCCATTATAGCCAAAGGGGATGCCTCACCTGATACATGGTATTGGTTGGGTGAAGTTTACCTGGAGCAAAAAAACCTTGATTCGGCATGGGCTGTTTTACAAGGTAAGCCTGAACAATTTCTACAGCAAAGAATTTCTATAAAGGAAAATCCGTTAGTTTTTATTGGGTGGGGCCATGTACTGCTTGATTCAGGCATGAAGGCAGAAGCAAAAAAACAAATGGAAGAAGCATTAACAGCCGGTAAGTATAAAAATCCTGTAGCGCTTTTGGCTGTGGCTAAAGCGAATATTGATAGTAAAAACGGTGATAGTTTGTGGGCTATCGAACTTTTGAAAACGGCCATAAAACGTGACAAAAAAAATGAAGTAATTTATACTTCGTTAGGCGATGCTTACAGAAGGCTCATTGATGGCTCGAATGCGATCAACAGTTATGATAGAGCGCTTGAAATAAATCCGGCTTATGCAGAAGCAATGTTCAAAAAAGGGCGTATCTATAAAAGCCAGAATAATCCCGAAATTTATGTGGACAGGTTTACTAAAGCACTGGAGATGGATTCGGTCTATACACCTGCTTTGTACGAGTTATATTATTATTACTACTTCAGGGATGTTGTAAGAGCGGAAGCCTTTCTGAATGCCTACATCAGAAATGCTGATCCGTCACCAAAACATGCATATATGCTTGCCGACCTGCATTATATTTCAAAGAAATGGGATATAGCTATTAAAGAAGCAAAAGCCATTTTAAATGCACAAGGATCCAATGCTGAACCAAGATTATACAAGCTTATTGCGTACAGCCATGCCGCTTTGGGAGATTCTGCAGCAGCATTAACTAATATGAATTTGTATTTTGAAAATCAAACCGATTCAGCCTGGGTGGCCAAAGATTTTGAAATGAAAGCAAAACTGCTGGAAAAGTTAAACCCTGATAAGTCCGCCGCAATTGAATGGTACAAAAAAGCCCTGGGTAAAGAGCAGGATAAAAATGCATCGTTAATTTCTATGATCAGCGTGGCAGATTTACAAAAAGATTTGGGTAACAGGGAGAGAGAAGCTGTTTGGAGAGAAAGAATTTATAGTATTAAAGAACAACCGACAAACCTTGACATTTATAAATGGGGCATGGCTTTATATTCAGCTAGGGAATACGTTAAAGCAGATAGCGTATTTGCCATTTATGAGGATAAGTATCCTGACCAGGTTCATGGATATCTATGGAGAGCAAGAAGTAACGCATTGCTTGATACAACAATGGAAATGGGCCTTGCAGTTCCACATTACAAGAAGTTAATTGAACTGATCTCGAAAGACACAGCAAAAAATAAGCTCCTGTTGATAAGGGCGTATGAATACCTGGGGGCATACGAAGCCAATACCATCAAAGATTTTACCGCTGCCATGGGATACTATGATGAGATACTGACCCTCGATCCCGACCACAGCGATGCCAGGAGATACACTGAAATTTTAAAAAAATGGATTGAAGACAGTAAGGGTAATACTAATTTGTCAGGTAACCTTAAATAACACGATAAATGGTGTCCAAACTATCTTGAACAATTTGGACGTCTGAATTGTATATTAAATACCTGATGATTATTTAATAATCACCTGCAAAGAGAATCACACGTTTATATAGGAACAATACTTATGTTTTTTAAGTGCAAATTTTTAAACTGTTTCAACAATAGATTGGGAGAATCCCATTGTATGAGGAAAGGTTTCACGAATAGTATGAAGGTTTGGCTTTCTATAAACAACAGTTGATGGGGATCTTTCAGAAGAAAAAGCAAGTTGCAATTCTGTAGCGGATTAAATTCAAATTTCCAAAATATTGTTATGGATACTACCACTGAAAATGCCGGTGCGTCAGAACATCCACAAAGTCTACATAATAAAATTATCGGGGATGCCAAAAAGCAAATCGTAATAATTGTAGTTGCCGGATTGGTTTTACTGGCAGGTGTATGGATTTGGAAATCGATTGAAATCAGGAATATAAAAAATCATGCATAATATCAATGATAGCCTGATGGTTATAAGCAGCACCATAATGGGCTTCGATAGCAGGGTTGGCACGCTCGTAGTTACTTATGGATTTCAACCTTTGGTTTTCAGGTAACTATCCATATCACTCATAAGCACCTACAATGAAATATGGAGTTTAAACCAAACATTGAGGCGGTCATTATTAACGCTTTATCCTTACAAACAAGCTCTGAAATTCTTTAAAATGAAATCAATACAATTTCGCAACTATAGTAATATATTTTCCTCCATTGTTGTCGTATTTAGCTTTTTTACTTTCCTGCACGCTCCAGAATAATTGCCTTCTCGACTTCATCCGTCATTCCGGCCGCCGAAGGTTCTGTAAAAGTTAAAAAGGACAATAGTAACAATTAAAAAATTAAATTAAACACGATCCGATTGGTAGAGCCTACAAGACTTAATCACCCTAATGATATTTGTATAGTATGGATGGAAACGAAACGGAGTGGAACAAAGAATATAGGGCAGTTAGAAACTTCAAGTGGCTTTCTATCTAAAACGCTTAAAAGTTCATTAGAAACTGTAACTACATTTAAACCGACGGGATTTGTTATTACAGCCGAAGACAAGGCTTATATTTCAATATCCTCGCGGTCAAGTGGTACTTAGAACAGGATCTTTTTGATAAGTAATAAGTGGGATGGGCATAGTACCAGGGTTTCCTACTTTCCTTCGCGAAATCGATTTTATGAGGAAATTCGTTTAATTATTATAAACATTGGTGGTTCTTAAAAAGGTGGGTAGTTGCAGTTGCTATTATTTGCATTTCTATTTACCCATAAATAAAAGTTCAATTGAGCAGTAAAAAATGTTATCATTACAAGGAAAATCGGAAACAGGCTATTCAGCACTTTTAAAATTCATCAGGTCAATCGTGAGGTTAAACATGTCCATATTTGATGGACTATTCAATTTTAACGGTTTGATGAGATAGCCGGAAACACCAAGTTTATATGCTGCATTCCGATCCATTTTTTCACTTGATGTGGTAATAATAAAACACTTTAAAAACTTCCATTCTTCATTCTTCCGAATAACTTCAAGGAGCTCTAAACCATTAATTTTAGGCATGTTAATGTCTATTAGCATAAGATCGGGTAATGCTTGCAGGCCAAAAGCCCCTCTATCTGTCAAAACTTCTATAGCCTCTTCACCATTTCTCGCATTTTTAAGCCGGTACAGGATATTTAGCTTATCCAATGAACGATTGATATCCACTACATCCAACACATCATCTTCAACAAGTAAAATATCGATGGGTTTCATTTTTTAATATTTTGGCCAGGTGAATGAAAAAACAGATCCTTTACCAGGTTCCGAAAGTAGCTTTATTTCCTGATTTTTACTGTCTAATATTTTTTTGACAATAGCTAATCCGACACCGGTACTTTCAAAACTGTCTCTGTCATTTAGGGTTTGAAAGATAACAAAAATTCTCTTGTGATATTTTTCAGCAATTCCGACCCCATCGTCTTCAATGAAAAATTCACATAACTGATTATGTTCTTTATAATAGATCCTTACCGCGCCCTGTTCTTTATCATTGTATTTAATGGCATTAGTAACAAGATTTAGTAAAACCTGATCAAGAACTGCTCTGTTAGTCAATATCACATCAATTGAAGTTTGTAAATGAAGTTTCAATTCTGGTATGTTGGGAAAAAG
>JBDTWP010000432.1:0-5837 GCA_040006615.1 Ferruginibacter sp. | reverse complement strand
TAATTACCCGTAAGCTTTATTTTTTTATTTTACTGCGCAAGCGGTTTAATAATACTTTATTTACTCTAATAACAACTTTCCCAATATGTACATTATTAAGGTTGAAAAGTTGAAAGGTTGAAAACTTGAAATGGGAAAAACATCCATCAATAAATTAACCAGTCAGCAAATCAACTTATAAACCGTCTTATGGTGGTTTTGCCAAGGGTGTTCACCTCTTCCCATACCGAACAGAGAAGTTAAGCCCCTTATGGCCGATGGTACTGGTATTCCAACCGGGAGAGTAGGTAGCTGCCATATTTATTTAAATGAAGCCTTCGTTTTATTACGAAGGCTTTTTTTATGCCCGGGATTTTGGGTTCACCTTTTCCCATACCGATCCGCCGCGGCGGAACCGTTCAATCACCCGCCTGAACATCTTTATTCCTTAATAAATTTACTGTTATTGATTTTGCGCCCGTCATTTGTTCTTATGATATATGTACCTGTTGCTAACCCGTTAACAGAAATTTGAATCACGGAGGCATTGGCTTTCTTTTGTTGTGAAACCAACTTACCCGCAATATCAAAGATTGAAATATCAACTACCGGTGATACAAAACTGCCTTCAATATTTATGGTGCTTTTTGCGGGAGTGGGATATATATTTACTGAACCATTCCTTATATGAACGATAATTAATTTGATACTGCTGTATTGTAGGTTTCCATCTTTGTCAACCATTTTTATACGATAATAATTTTTTCCGGTTAAAGGATGTTCGTCAACCGACCTGTAAATTTTTTGAGTGTTACTATTACCTGCAGCCTGTATTTTTGAAAAACCGGTAAACTGGTTTCCATCACCACTGCGTTGAACTTCAAAATGATCTGTATTTATTTCTGCAGATGTTGACCAGTTAAGAATTGTTTTATTATAATCCAAATGAGCTTCGAAAGATAGTAACTGAACAGGAAGAATAACGGCAGTTCCATCCTGTGTACTTCCGCCACCGCCTCCGCTAAAATGGTCTGCAATAAATTCGGCTCTATGTATATCCCCAGTAATTTGAGTATATTTCCAGGTTGTTAAACCAGGTGCGGGACCATTAACATAACTGGCAAAATCTGAACTGCCTGCAAAATTGCTGTCGGGGTTTGGATTACCATTGGAGGTCTTAAAAAAAACTAAACTTTCGTGCGGAATTGGAGTATAGAAACTATTGCCGTTGACATCATTCAGATCCTGTGAATTATAATAAAATCTTACATTGACCGGTTTCAACGGGTCGGGCTGTGTGGTGGCAGTTACATGCCAATACCTGTTCATACTTACAAAAGGGTGTAATAATGGAACATTATCAATAACCGTAATTAACCTGGCATTATTTTGCCCGGCCAAACTGGTTGAAGCAACTTTTACTTCAAATACACCATCCCCGATGGTTCCGATGATATTATCCCTTTTAAAAATACTTAATAAAAGGGTATCATCATTTTCAGTTGGAGTATGGTTATCATAGTAATAATTTGTCCAGCCAAGAGAATCTTTACATTCCCTGTTTGCAATAAGCACTTCAGGGCCATTTGACGGGACAGTTGTAATATTCCTGCTGAGGTTGATTGGCCTGCTCAATGACCCGGTAATAGCGGGATCTGTACTTCTGCCCCTTAATTTATATCCTGCTCCGTTGGGCAGGTTTATTGGATAATAATATGACAGGGTAGTGTCTTTTTTATTATTGATCGCCAGTGTTGCTACCTGGGTTGGGGAATTGAAATTTCCCGAAGCGTCACTTAATTCAACAATTATATTATTTGAAGGATTGTATTTACCTTTTACTTTTAAATCAAAATAAATTTGATTCCCAAGGCAACTGGTCCTGATATTGGTAATCCCGGTTAAATTTTCAGGTCCACGCTTCCTCCATAAAATGATCCCGTTATCTGTTGCCAGCCAAACACCTTTTCTCAGCGTATCTACCGCGATGCCCCGGATTGTATTGTTTGGTAAGCCATCCAGCGTTGAATAGCGCACATAGGATTTCGGATCATCCAGATCTGCCGGTGTTTTCCCGGTATAAACAACTAAACCATTATTAGTACCAATGTAAACTATGCCCTCATTATCCCCGGTAATTGCATTATTACTTACAATGGTACCTGCAGGGAAAATATTATTTAAAGTTGAGATCAGGTTCAGATTATGCCAGTTTCCGGTTGGGGAAATGTTATTCTTATCCTGAACACGTACCCCTTTATTTGCTAACCCAACCCATCTGTTATTAAATTTGTCAAAATAAATGGCCTTAGCCGTAAACACGGTATCAAATATATTTGGTGCGGTAATATAATTTAATACCGAAAGTGAATCACCATTATCATGATCATCAGGTATAGCTGAATAATTATAATATCTTGTATTCCCTGATTTATATCTTGTTATCTGAGTTGGCGTTCCACTGTAGCTTATGCCCCATGAAGAAAGGCTGGTCTGATAGTTAGCATCAGAAAAGCACCATATTTCTTTGCTATTTCCGCCCACTGTTTGGGCCCCCCGCTGCGTTGCATATTTATCTGCAATTAAGCTATAACTTTCTGCAATTTTGATAAAGTTGCTATCAACAACTTCAGTACTTGTTGAATCATATAGTCCCAATGCTAATCCACCGCTGGTTTCGGTTGTAAAAAATTGATCATCAGTTGTCATTGCCAAAGAAGCAGTCCAGACTTTTGGATTTTTTTTCCCATAATTAACAAAGGCGTCCCAATTATAGGTTGTTGTATCTACAAAAATACTTGTAACGTTCCTTGTAACGGGTAGGGTAGTTGTTGTAAAAAAAGGCGTACTTGAAAAATCTGAAATGTAATGCCTCCTGCTGGAAAAAGTAGAATCACCATAATAATCAACCCCGCCACTGGCATTTGATGCTCCGGTAACCGGATAACCTGCCTGGGCAAACCAAATACCCCCATCTCTATCAGCTTTAATGTCTCTGTACGAAAGCTTATTAACTGTAGAGGCATTTACATCGCATTTTTTCCAGGTAAATCCATTGTATTTAAATAACCCCAGCCTGGAAGTTCCTGCCCAAACATGCCCGCCCTTACCTACACCTATGCAGGAAAAACTATTGTTTGTTGGAAAATCCGGTACTGCCGGATTAGTAAATAATATGGTATCTAATAATCCAACAGCCCTCCAGGCTGCTAAAACCTGTGCTAAAATATTGGGTTGGCCCGTATAATTTGCATTTACGTAGTTAACTGAAACATTCATTGCCGCTGTAAAATCGGAAGAAGGCGTAAGCAGGGATAGTGTATTGAACGCAATTGTATCAGCAACCCCAATCCCAACCGGGCTAACAGTATAATTATAATTATGATCATTGGTTCCGGTGCCGCCAATACTAAGGAGAGAAAACCATTTTGGTAAAATTGCGGAATTGCTGTGTACCTCACAATTGTCATTAATATCTTTATCGGGTACAGGACAATCATCCGCATTGGATTTCTTCCAGTTTGTACCATAATAGGTATCGGGCCAATTGGTATTTTTAGGATTGATAAAATCTTTTAGCGGTCCGGAACTGCCACTGATTTCATTGTGTATGTTAAGCGGAAAAATTTCATCCAGGTTTTTCCAGATATCTTTATTTAATAATGCTATGTTTTTATTGCCATAATTTTCGGTGCATATTCCCCATATATCGGCAAATCCCTCCTGTAATGCGCCTGATTCCCACTGATTAATAAATCCGGTACCACCGATTAATTTATTGTTGACCGCATGCCCAAACTCATGTCCGCATATATCCAATGATACAAAAGGCTTATTAATCCCATCCCCAAAATACATCTTATGTTCATTACCATCCCAAAAAGCATTTTCATAATTTATGCCTGCGTGCACATAACAATTAATCGGGCTGTTGGCATTATCCCAACCAATTACATTATGAATATCCTTCCAATAGTCGGTAACCAGCTTCATGTTAAAGCTAACCTCAGTAGCCGTTACATCATTTCCAATCCAATTATTATTAACACCTGTAATCGGTGTGGCTAAAGCATCATTCGAAATAGTTCCCTGATCCCTGTTTCCATAATTTTTCACTTCTATATCAATCCCGTTCCAATTTTGTAATAGTGTATATGAATTAGTGGCCGGTATATGATTGGTGAAAATGTTTTGGGTACCACTATACCTTGTAGGTGCTGTGGTTTGCGTATTGGTAGAAGTTAAAGGACTATTTTGGGAACTTGAAGAGAGACTTGCATTATCATATCCTGTTTTCTTATCTTCTGAAATCAGATTTGTATTAAATTTTTTATCCAGGTCATTAATATTACTATTCATCAATGGCACCGCGCCACTATTCGCATTTATATAAATGGTATTACTGCTAAAAGGGTTTTCTGCAAGTATTACAAATTTATAAGCTAAGCAAACCGTATCCTGTGCATACAAATAATCTTTAATGATTACCAATTCCCCATGAGGTTTTTGTAATAATGGATTGGCGCCTGTATAGTCGTCCCAAACATATTTTTGAGCATTTATATATTTCATTGCCTTGATTAAAGCACCTGCTTCACTAAGGACCGGTAAAACAGAAAAATTATCATCAATACTATAAAATTCCATATTCGCTAAAGCCAGTTTTCCATTCATTACTCCTATATTTATCATTCCATGCTCTACCCTGGTGTTTTTAAAATATTGATTGAATTTCATAACATCCATTGCACCGGTTTTATTGATATCCCCGGCAATTGAAAGCTGATCAATACCTGCGCGTAAATTCAATTCCCTGCTTATCCATTGTCGTGCATCGGTTTGTGAGATATTCACATCTTTATTCATTAAAAAAGAGGCTAAAAAAGCTTTTTTTGGATTAATAGTCAAAGTAAACCTGTGTGGAATACCCCTCTCAACTTCTTTTTCCACTCTCGCTTTCATATTTTGAAAACCGGTTTGTGCTGTTATAGTATTAATGGAGAAGTTTAGCAGGAAAGCAAATAATAAATGTGAAGTTCTTTTCATAAAATTATTTAATTAGTAAAACTAGCTAACCCAGCAAAATAAAACAATACCTTAAAAGTGGTATTTTTATACTTAACTGCAAATAAAAACATACTAGTGAATGTTGCCTGGCTATCCCACCGGTGCAGGATCTGCTGTAGATTGAGTACTGGTAGTATGAAATACGGGAATATTCTATGAAGGACGCTAAACGATATCTTTTTTCAGTAGTTGGACAAATTTTTCTCCCGGCCCCCACCTAACAAATCTTATAGAATGATTTGCCAGGGTATTTTTACATTTGTACAATGATCACCGTAAGTATCGTTGAGGATTTGCCGGAAGTGAGGCTCAGCATAGAGCGATTGATAAAAGATCAGCCTGATATGTTATTGCTATCTTCTTCATCAAATGCGGAGGATGCCATGCCATTAATTAAGGATGCCCAGCCCGATGTAGTGATTATGGATATAAATATGCCGGGAATTAGCGGAATAGAATGCATCAGGAAAATAAAAGATGATTGCCCCGGGACACAATTTATGATATTCACTATTTACGAAGATGATGAAAAAGTATTTGATGCATTGGCAGCCGGCGCCAGTGGATATTTGTTAAAAAGAACACCGTTTGAAAAAATGCTGGAAGCCATCAAAGAGCTCAATAACGGAGGAAGCCCTATGAGTACACAAATAGCCCGGAAGGTGATCAATCATTTTAAGGAAAGCAAGGTTCCCGGCCATGAAAACCTAACTAATAAAGAAAATGAAATCCTTAACTTGCTGTCAAAAGGTTTTTTGTATAAAGAAATTGCCGCTAAACTTTCTATTTCC
>JBDTWP010000431.1:0-5855 GCA_040006615.1 Ferruginibacter sp. | reverse complement strand
TTATCAATTATCAATTAAAAAAATTATCAATTAAAAAAATTATCAATTAAAAAAATTATCAATTAAAATAATTATCCTTTTCATGCTGTTTGCTATAAAAAAAAGAAGCTTTGAATCGAAAAAATTATCAATTATCAATTATCAATTATCAATTATCAATTATATTGGTAGTATGCCGCACAGGAACCTTCACTACTAACCATTGGCGCACCTAATGGATGTTCGGGCTTACATTTGGTGCCAAAATTCGGACACTGTTTTGGTTTTTTCAAACCTTTCATAATATCACCGCTTATACATTCCTTATTTTCTTCCGCGACTGGTAAATTAAGCCGGAATTTTAACCGGGCATTATAATTTCTGTACCGTTCCTTTACTTCGTACCCGCTCTGGGGAATAGGACCAAGGCCACGCCAGATCCTGTCACCTGTAACAAATACTTCATGAATTGTTTCCTGCGCCACTTTATTTCCCTGCCGTTGCACATACCTTGCATATTGGTTCTCTACCTTATATTCACCCTTTTCCAGTTGCCGCACCGACATTAATATTCCCTGCAATAAATCAACCGGTTCAAATCCTGTAATAACTATGGGAGTTTTATATTTTTCAGCGATTGGATAATATTCTTCGATTCCCATGATAGTGCATACATGACCGGCAGCCAAAAATGCATCAATCTTATTTTCTTCATCACTTAAGATAGCCTCCATTGCTGGCGGTACCAATACATGCGAAGCTAAAATACTATAATTTGTAACAGACATTCTATCTGCGTGTATAACACTTAAGGCATTTGCCGGAGCGGTTGTTTCGAAGCCTACGGCAAAGAATATTACTTCTTTGGCCGGATTTTCCTTTGCTATTGCAACGGCTTCCAGCGGAGAATACAGAATACGGACATCTGCACCTGCAGCCTTTACTTCTAATAAATTTTTCTGACTGCCAGGCACACGCAGCATATCGCCGAACGAACAAAAAATTACATTGGGTAACTGTGCTAAATAAACCGCTTCATCAAGCACGCTAATACTTGTTACGCAAACCGGGCAACCCGGGCCGTGTACCATTGTGATCTTTTCGGGCAGCATTTCCAATATACCGTTCTTTACCAGACTATGCGTTTGGCCGCCGCAAATTTCCATCAGGGTCCAGGGCTTTGTGGTGATGCGGTAAATCTCTTTTAAATATTCCCGGACCATTTCCGGATCGCGGTATTCGGTTAAGAATTTCATGAATGGTTTTATTTTTGTACAGGCAGAAAAATCATAATGCATTTACCCGGTCGTCCTTACTCATTTAATTCATTGAGCTCGCCAATTTGTTTTAAATATTCAAATGTGAGCTGAGCTTCCGCTTCATCAATGGTACTGATGGCGACACCCACATGTACCAACACATAATCATCAATGCCTGCATCGGGAACCATACATAAATTCACTTCTTTGGTAATACCGCCAAACGAAACTTTCCCAAAACGAAATGTTTCATCCGGTTGGTTGGTGATAGAAATTATTTTGCCGGGAATCGCTAAGCACATGTCATTTATTTTAAATGGTAAATTGATATTGTTGTAAAGTTGTTTTGGCTTTTGCTGTAATTATTTCTTTTTGTGGATTATTCAGCATGCTGAAACAGGCAAGCTGGCCAAAGCCAATGCATTCATCATTCGGGCTGAGTTGTTGGTGGAAATACAATTTTCGTTTATCATACAGCTTTTCAACCAGCAAATCACACAATAATGCATTTTGAAAAACGCCCCCGCTGAAAGCGAGATTATCTATATTGAAATGATTACTGAGTTCTTCAACCACTGTTGCCAGGGAATAAAATACCTTCCAGGCGATTAAAGAAGGTTTTTCTTCTTGTTGAAGATCCTCCAATAATTCTATTAAAAAGGTATTCCAATCCAAACGGTTATTCAGCAATTGAATTGAATAATATTCGGCAGGTTTATGGGAACAAGTCCTTGCCAGCGCTTCCAATTGCATCACGGCCTCACCTTCGTAAGTATTGTAAATACATATGCCCAGGATAGCCGCAATGCCGTCCAGAAACCGCCCCATACTGCTTGTCAACAAAGTAGCTGGCTGTTGAATCAATCGTTGATAATATTCCCATTCCAGTTTTGAGAAATATTTTTGAATGATGAATAGTTGATCAGGATGGTCTTTTAATAAACTCAATGCTGACAACCTGGGTTCTCTGCTCATCTTATTACCGAGCAATTGCGAAAAGTAACTGAGATGAGCAACCCTTGCCATTTCATTGTTTTCATAAATAAAAACTTCGCCGCCCCAAATTTGCCCATCATCGCCGTAGCCGGTACCATCCCATATAAAACCCAGCACCCGTTCCTTACTAAGCAATAAATTATTTTCTGCCAGCACAGATCCGAAATGCGCTTTATGATGTTGTATAGCAGTAAGTGGAATCTTTTGAATTGCAGCTATTTCTTTACCATAAAGGGAAACAAAATAATCGGGATGCTTATCGATAAGGATATGCCCTGGTTCTGTCTTAAGCAATGTTGTAAGGTGTTGTAATGTTTCTTTAAAACAGGTTTGAGACTCCACCGTTCCCTGGTCTCCGAGGTATTGACTGATGTATAGGTTTTTTTCATCAAGCAATGCAAAAGCGCTTTTTAATTCACCGCCCATTGCCAGTACAGCACCGGGGATTGATTGAAAAGGATTGGGGAAATAATTGGGTGCTAATCCGCGGCTTCTGCGAAGTACAATTCTATGCCCTCTACCTGTATACTGAATTACGCTGTCATCCTGGGGAACCACAATATCTCTTTCAAAAGTTAAAATAAGGTCGGCGACATCAAATAAATTTTCCAGTGCATCTTCATCTTTATAAAAAACCGGCGACCCGCTGAGGTTACCACTTGTTGCAATTAAAGGCTTACCAAATGTATCCGCGATTAAGAGTAGCAATGGTGAGTGTGGCAGCATCAATCCAATCTTATCTAAATTGGGAGCGATGGCTTGTGTACAAATACCGTTTGCCGCAGCATATTTAATTTTACATAAAACAATGGGCGCTGATTTTTCCAGTAATGCATTGATCTCAAAGGAACGCAGGCGGACGTCCGCCTTTGCCATTACAATATCCGCATATAATAATGCAAAGGGTTTGGCGGGTCTCCGTTTGCGGGTCCTTAGTATGTTTACAGATAATTCATTGGTTGCATCACATAATAATAAATAACCCCCGATTCCTTTAATGGCAATTATACTACCGCGTTTTAATTCAGCAATCACCATCTCAAATATTTCTTCCGCATCGCTGCTTAAACAACTATCCGGGGAGCTGTATAAATGCAGGGGGATCGCACAGGCCGGGCAGGAATTGGTTTGACTGTAATGCCTCCTGTTTTCGATATTGTAGTATTCGGCCGAACAGGAATCACAGATTCGCATTGAACGCATCGTGGTGTGTTCCCTGTCGTAAGGCAGATCAGATATAATAGAATATCTTGGGCCACAATGCAGGCAGGTGGTGAAAGGATAATGATAGCGTCTGTTATTTACCGTTAACAACTCCTGCCTGCAGTCATCGCATATAGCCATATCCGGTGTTAATAAAAGATCGGGTTTATTTTCATTATTACTTTGCCTGATATTGAAAGCAGCAAAGGTTGCCGGAGCGATTTCGTCAAAATGATGAGAGGTGATAATGGCATTGGGTGGTGGATCGTTAATGACAGCTTTATAAAATTCTCCGGCTTTTCGTGGAGAAGTACTGAATTCAATATGAACACCATTATTTGTATTGCTTACCCAGCCTGTCACATTCATTCGTTTGGCCAATTGGCAAACAAAGGGACGAAAACCGACTCCCTGTACCAAACCATTTATATGGATATGATATGTATGCATAAGCAAACGATCTTTAATAATATTGCTGGAATTTATTATACCGGTTCAGGTGCTATAACTTTTGTTTTTAGCCAGTCATACCAATGCTGCAAACCTTCACCATTTGTACAACTGACTTCTATAATCTCTAATTTATGATTCACTTTCTTTGCATTGGCTTTTACTTTTTCTATATCGAAAGGAACATAAGGAAGCAGGTCTGTTTTATTGATAATGCAAAGCGTGGAAGAATGAAACATGTCGGGATACTTCAAAGGTTTATCATCACCTTCAGTAACACTGATGATCACCACTCTTTCTTTTTCTCCCAGGTCAAACATGGCCGGGCAAATAAGATTGCCCACATTCTCAATAAACAAAACGCTGTTTTGCACGGGCTTCATGCCCTGCAGCGCGTGCAAAACCATGTGTGCATCTAAATGACAACCCTTACCTGTATTAATTTGCACTACTCTTGTGCCTGTTGCATGTATACGGTCCGCATCATTGCTTGTTTGCTGATCACCCTCAATTACATAAAAATCAAGTTCGCCTTTCAGGTCGGTCAATGTTCTTTCGAGCAGGGTGGTCTTACCGGAACCGGGAGAACTTACCAGGTTTAAAGCCAATATATTTTTGGCATCCAGGAAACCACGGTTTCTTTCCGCCAATAAGTTATTTTCATGCAATATATCCTTTTCCACATCCACTACTTTTTTACCAGGATGGTGTGAATGATGATCATTGTGTTCGTGGTGATGACCGTGTTCCTGTATGGTTAGATTTTCGTTGGCATCACATCCGCATGTTGCACACATTTTGTAAATGTTTAGGTTGATGATATTTAATTTTTCAGGAAAGTATCAACGATTTTACCCGCAATTCCTTTCCTTCAATAATGTTTATTGCATGCTTACCGCAGGCAGGACAGGCATCATAAAAATTTTCAAGAGGAAAGCTGGTTTCGCAGGCTATGCATGTTGCTTTTCCTTTTATCCGGTTAATCTTTATAGCAGCACCTTCCAGGATCGTTTCCTTTACTCCCAGTTGCCATGCAAACTCAAATGCATCCAAATCTACGGTGCTTAAACAGCCAATGTCCATTTCAATTTCCTCAATGATTGCCGAATTGGCTTTCTCAGCTTCCTTCCGGGCGATGTCAATAACACTCATTACAATAGAGAGTTCGTGCATGATCAGCTATTTTCATGGCGCTGCCTGTTTCTGAACAGGTACCTGATAAAAAAAACCGTTCCGGTCAGTGCAACCAGAAAAACAGATACGTGTACCGGTTCCTTAAAATAATGGATGATCGTGAACCCATCTGTTTCACCATGACCGGGATGTGCAAGGCAGATTAACGGCAGGGATAAAACCAGCAGGCCTAGAATTGCGGTAATTATTTTCATTTGAATCTTATTTAGTGTCAGGCCAGGTATGGGCTGCACCCGACACGCCATTAGTAAATATCTAAAAGTAACAAGAAACAGGAGTTGCATCTATGACCATAGTCATTAGGGCGCCTGAAAAAAGTCATTAATATAACAAAAATGCAATATGGGTTTGGGCCGGGAACCGGTGTTTCTTCACGCTTAATTCAATCATCATCTGTATATTGTGCCCGGGCATTTTACAATATTGCCCGGGTATTTTGTATGAGTATTAAAAAAACAGTTGGTGCGAGCATTGATAATAAAAAATTTTGCATTGTAGGAATCGGAAATTCAATACGATCGGATGACGGAGCTGGCGCATATATTTGCCAGCAACTGGAAGAAAAAAACTTGCCCGGTGTTACTGTTATTATTACCCAGCAACTTGATATCGGGATGACGGAAGACTTTACAAAATTTGAGAAAGTGATATTTGTTGATGCCACGCTAAAAGACGAATCAATTACCTTCCGGCCATTGACTTTAGAAAACAATCCACCGGGATCTTTTTCTCACCATATTAATGCAGCAATGCTGGTTAGCCTCGCCCGGCGAT
>JBDTWP010000430.1:0-5858 GCA_040006615.1 Ferruginibacter sp. | reverse complement strand
AGGTTTATTTCTGTTGGAAAGATCGCAGGTTCTAAAAACAAATTTATTTGAACCATATAGGAACATAGAACACATAGGCGCGATGGTGGATAATTCAGAATCTCATTGGCTTAACTGATCAATCAATTCAAGTCTTTTTACGATGCTGCCTGGCCGCAAAATTGTGCCCGGCGATAAAACTGCATTGGCACCTATTTTGGAATTATCGCCAACCAAAGCACCAAATTTAGTAATGCCTGTGTGGATAATTACGGAATTGTAAAACACAGGTATATTTTTGTTTTCCCGTTCGTTGTAATGATTTGCAGTAACAGACCCAGCCTCAAAATTAACGTGACTTCCAATTATACTATCGCCAATGAAATTAAAATGCGCGATAGCACTGTTATGAAATATTATGCTCGTCTTAATCTCGCATCCTGTTCCAATACTTACATGATTGCCTAAATAAACGCCACTTCTCAAATAAGCGTTCGATCCTATAAAACAATGTTCCCCAATTATCAGAGGGGCTTTCAAAATCGCCCCCTTCTCGATAGTCGCAGTTTTATGAATGGCAACTCCATTATCAATCTCGAAGTTATTGTGCATTTGAGCCATCAGTTCCATCAATATCCCGGGAAGATTGCCGGTAATTTCCCAGGGTAGCAATTCATGCTGCTTTGCAAAAGGATGGGAAAATACTTTAATGAAGTTTTCTATTAAGATCATTTCTTTAGAATTAATACCGTTGAATCCTTTATTTGAATGTTATGGTTCCTTTAGCTGCATACCAGCCGGCAGGATAATATTTGGTGATTATTTTTTCGCGGCAAATTTTATCCCGGTCTTTCTTTTTGAGGCCGAAACAGATTTTGTAATAGTAAAACCATTTTGAAACAGCGCAGGGTCCTTTACTTTTGCAATTGAGTTTTCATATGCGTCTTCTAAAAGTTTCCGGATATAGGCCTTTGGAAATTCTTTTTTGTCTTTGACCAGTATGTATCTGTACTGGTTACCTTTGCCCAGCAGGATTCCGCGGGGGTCGGCAATTTGTGATCCCCAATAAAAACCAAAATGAATATTATGGCTGGTTCTTCCAACTGCTATGGAACAAAAAGTATGGCCAACTTTATGAGTTGGCGACCATCCAACTGCCAGGGCATTGTAATTATCATAAATGAGTTCATTAGTTCCGGGATAAAGATCCCATACAAATTCTCTCAGCCACAAAGCTATTTCCTTCATTTCACCGGGAAATGGCTCCAAAAATTTCAAGAGGTCGGTTGTTTGATCTTTACCCATAATAATTGAAGTTTAGTTGCGATTTACCAAAGCCATCCTCAAAATCTATCCCCCCTGGGTCCGGGGAGTAAAAGGATGAGGGCCTAACTTCCCCTGTATGTTGAATATCCAAAGGGGCTTATTAATAATGGTAAATGGTAATGTTCGATCGTTTTTATTTCAAATATAATTTCCACGAACGGATAAAGGGTTTCTATATCATCAGAATTGAAATAGTGCTTTAAATCAAATGCCATTTTGTAAACTCCCAGGACCAGTTCTTCATCTTCCTGTAACAAGTTGTTGAGCCTGCCTTCTTTGTTAGTGATTCCTTTTGCAATTTCAAACCATTCATGTGCTATTTGTTCGTATAAAACAATGGTAATACCCCAGGCCGGTTTGCCCTTGCTGGTATCCAATACGTGTGTGGTTATCTGGCTCATGTTAACAATTTTTGTAACCGGAGTAACGTGATCTTATTTTGCTCATCCATCGCAATATTAATTTCAACATCCGGTTCATTGGATAACCGTTGCCGCAGGAGGCTCAGCATTTCTTCGGCGGTTTTACCAGCGGCAGATACAATAAAAATATAGCCAAATTTAATTTCGTACGCTTCATTGGCTGCATCCAGATCCGCGATCATTTCCCGGGATGAAGTATTGACTGCGCTTTGCTCACCGGCTGTCGATTGCGCACCTGCACCAAATTTCATTGACAAGGAATCCGTATCACCAATTTTAACCTGGTGGGAAAACGCTTCCCTCCAATCTTTTGGCGAACACCCGTACCACTGTTCTTCTGCGTCTTCAAGCATCTCTACCAAATCGTCCATCGGGAAAAAAGAGACCATCTTGTTTACCCAGGTGGCCGATCCGCAACACTTAAAGAGTTCCTCTTTGAGCGATTCAAGGGATAATATGTTTAATTCATGTAAGGTCATGCGCCGGTTCAGGACATTTTAGAATGTTTTAAATTAACAATTTTTATTTATATTTTATAAAAGAAAAAGTTTACCCGAATGCCGGTAATTGTTAAAATGCGGACCGGTCAATCTAAAATTCCGCCATTTATCCCACCTGTTTCAATCAATCCCAGCCTTACCAAAAAGCCTCATCCTACTTACACCACCATCGGGATAAATATTCAGGCGTACATGCGAAAAGGCTTTTTTATTTACGATTTCTTCTTCAAAATAATGTTCATGATCCGCTTCCAGTTTTATTTGCGGCAGAATAACAGTCCAGTCAATTTCCCCATTCGCAAAATCTATTGTTTCATTGGGAGTAATACGACATCCTTCAATCATACAACTATCGGGGTAATTGCCTTTAAAATGGCCCGTATCAATTATAATCTTATGAATTGTCCCCGTGTGCGACAGTTCTATAATCACCCAATCCTTATTACCTGGTTTCCTGCTTCGTTTGGTTTCCCAGCCATCACCCATATTGATTCCCTTTCCGGGCATGATCAGGTTATCCATATGGCTAAAGAACATATCATTACAAAGCACAGCTTTGGCACCATTCACTGCCGCTGCGAGGTCAGTTTCCTCCTCTTCACCAATAGTACCCCAATCCTTCACGACCTCGCCATATATTTTCAATCTCGCCACGCCTCCATCGGGATAAATATTCAGCCTCATGTGTGTGTAAATATTTTTATCATTTATTCCGTATAAATTCTGTGTTCCCGGTTGCAATGGAGACTTAGGAATGATCTCCACCCATTCCAGTTTTTCGAAATCATCCGTATCGGTATTTTTTATATTGAATGCATCGACCGAAGCAAAAGGCGGATGACCGCCCAGAAAGTGATTGGTATCAATATCCACTCCGTATATTTTACCCGGTGCGGCTAATTGAATGATGCACCAGTCGTGGCCCGGCCCTCTTTTTCTCCTGGATTCCCAGCCATCCATCCATTTGCCACGGTCTGTATACTTACCGGCGATAAAAATTCCCCGGCCAGGTTTTAACAGGTTTTCTTTTTCTGCAAAAAAATCATCGCTGCACAACAATGTTTTACCGCCAAGTCTTTCGGCGGCGAGGTCGATCATATTTGTAAACGCAAATTCAGGCATATTTTAATAATAATCAGGTGTTGCAAATTTGGGTAATATATTTATTAAATGTTGTACAAAAAAATTGCAAAATGTAAAGGTCATTGTTGGATTTTAGCTTTCTCAAAATTACAAAACAAAATTTTAAATTGTGATATTAAGGGTTGCTAACGGGTGCATTCCAAATTCCTTCTGCTCTGAAAGCGTAACAAAAGCAGTATAACCTTTTTTTCATCTGTTCATTTCCTATTTTTGAATATTTAAATTTCACTTTTCACGCTTTTTGGCTCATATGAACAGGCCGCGGCCTGTTCCTACAATACACTTTAGATGATTATACCCTAATATTGCCGGGTATATAAGACTTCAATCTTCCCAACCACCGCCAGGGTTTACAACCGCTGGCGGGGTTGCCCCAATGGTTGGCGACCCCCCGGGATAAATAGAAATGTACCTCTTTATTTCCTTTCATGGTTTTATGATTTCGGGAAATTGTACCTTTAACAAAATTTAGAACTGATGGAAACACAATTTTCTATAAATCAAATCATGCAACGGTATCAATTACCGGTTGATAGAAATCTATTGTATTCTTATGAAGAACTACAACGGTCAAAGGTTGACCAACAGTTTATTTATGCATTGCTTCACACATTTGAAGATGAAAAAACTTTTTCAGAAAAAGAATATCAAAAATTTTCGCTTGAAGTTATCATTGATTATATCCGAAAAACACACCGTTATTACCTGACAAAAAAGCTTTGTGAGATCGAACAAAGCATCGGCATACTGCTGAAAGATTATTCAGGCAGTCATCCCCTGCTGCATATTCTCAACAACTTCTTTTCAGCATACACAGCCGATCTGACTTCACACATCAGTGATGAAGAAAGGCAACTCCTGCCTTACATCAATTGCCTGTTGAAATTTGAAAAAGGAGAAACTGACTCAGAAAAATATATTGAAGTGACAAAAAATTATTCACTGAAAACATTTGTTGAGAGCCATCATGACACCGAACAGGACCTATCGAATGTCCGAAATGCAATCCTGAACTATCAACCGCCAGCAACTAACCAAACGCCGTATCGTATTTTAATAACCCAGTTACACGCTTTTGAAATAGATCTTTCGGTTCATGCATTAATTGAAGACAGGGTTTTAATTCCCCGCGCCCTGCTGTTAGAAGAAAAGTTGCGCAAACTTTTCTACCAGAAGATATAACTGGATTAGCCCAAACCCGGATAAGGGTTTTACCACTCTTTTAACAGAGTTGTGTAAGACGGTTTTGACCCAATAAACAAGGTTGAAAGAAATATGAAATCTCAAAAAGATAAAGCGATAGCATTTAAATTTTTACATGACCGTCCGGGGTTCTTCATAATTCCCAATCCCTGGGATCCGGGTACAGCAAGACTATTGACAAATGCAGGATTTGAAGCCCTGGCAACTACAAGTGCCGGTGTAGCTTTTTCACTTGGGCGTCCTGATTGTAACCGTTGCCTTTCGCGTGATGAGATTCTCGATAATGCGAAGAATATCCTGGCAGTAACAGAACTCCCGGTAAGTGCTGATTTAGAAAATGGATACAGTGACAGTCCGCAAGGCGTATTTGATACCATATTGCTAGCTGGCCATGCCGGATTAGTGGGTGCATCCATTGAAGATGCTACGGGAATTAATACCGATCCAATCTATGAATTTAAAGCAGCGGTTGAACGAATTCGTGCTGCGGCAGAAGCAAAGAAAACATTCGACTTCCCATTTATTTTAACTGCCCGTGCGGAGAATTTTATACACGGACGGCCTGATTTAAATGATACAATTTGCAGGCTTCAGGCGTTCCAGGAGGCCGGGGCAGACGTATTATATGCACCGGGATTGAAGAGTCGTGGTGATATCTCTTCTCTTGTACGTTCATTAGATAAGCCTGTGAATGTATTGACTGGCGGTGCTTTAACGATTGCTGAGTTAGCGGAAATTGGTGTCAGGAGAATAAGCCTGGGATCGGCTTTAATCCGGGCTTCATTAGGAGAGTTGCTGAGAGCAGCCTCCGAAATCAAAGACAAAGGTACCTGGTCATTTGCTGACAAGGCAATTCCTTATGATGAATTGAATGAGATTTTTAACAATAGAGATTAGCTCCTACAAGGATTATTTTCTGAAAAGTATGTGGTAGATACTACAAACATATTTATTTGAACCACATAGGAACATAGAACACATAGGCGCCCATCAAAAAACATTAATTGAATATTAATCATTGTTCCCCCTTAGGGCGTACTTTTGTTTTCCAAAAATTTTCACGATGAAATATTATGTAAAACTGTTGCCAGGCTTATTGATTTTCTCCATCCTGGCAGAATCCTGTAATAATGTGACGAACAAGGAGCCGGTAACAGCGGATAACACCTTCATAAGCGATACGAGTGTTGCCATTTATGATACCAGTTTTAAAGTAGAAGCGGAATCTTTCGCCGACCTGCAGGTGCTCCGTTACCAGGTACCGGGTTTTGAGCAGTTAAACCTT
>JBDTWP010000429.1:0-5864 GCA_040006615.1 Ferruginibacter sp. | reverse complement strand
CCAGGCGTTTGTCACTTTTGGAATATCCGGATACCATAAGGCCTTTATGGTAGTATGCTTACAATTAGCCTCGTTATTTATGTTACCTTATTCTTACGCATTTTAATAGCAGCAAAATAATTCAAAGACAAAACAACTATTAATATTACCAAACCGAAAAATTCTCTTGATTCCTCAATCCAGGGCTCTTCCGCCTTCATGGTTCCGGCAAGATTTTCTGCGTGGTGCAGGTGTAGCCAGTCAAGCAGGCCATTTGGATCAAAGACTTTGTATACCGCATAGCCAGCGTAGACGGCTATCCCCAGCAGGTAGGCTTTTGTAAAATAGCGCTTACGGGCCGCTAACCAGCATAAAACAGATGTATACATATAAATGGGCACCCACAGATAGGGATCGGGGTCATTATACTGCAAGGCCGCAAAAACAATAAAAATGAAACAAAAAATAATATTAAAGACTTTCATAGGAATTGTTTATTCAATGATGAAATAGAAATTACAGGTGAAAAATTTTTTCTTATGCGAAGGAATCTGCTATAACTGTTGAAGATTTTCAAAGCCCTTTAATATATGAAGCACTATCCTTAAATTTATCAAAATCCATTTCTACAAAAATAGTCTGCACCCCACCCGTTTTAGTTGCTGCAAAGAATTCTTTCCAGTCGATAACACCCTGGCCAACCGGCACCTGTTTTTTATCGGATGTCCAGTCAGACAGGTGGGAGGAAATAAATCTGCCCGGGTATTTTTTAAAATAATCAGAAGCCTTGTAACCAAGATTGATCACTTCTGTCTGGAACTGCATCTTCACCAGGTCAGGGTCAAAATGGCTCATCAGCACGTCGTATATGAGCTGGCCTTCCAGCATGGCAAATTCCATGTCGTGGTTATGAAAACCGGCTTGCATACCTCCCTTTTTTATCTTTTCAGCAGCTTTGTTCAATTTATCCGCAGCATCCTGGTAGTCTTTTAAGGTAGCGGTCTTCGGCAGCCAGAATGTGGAGCATATCATGTGTGAAAGACCAAGGTCCCGGGAAAATTCAATCCGCTCATCCAGCTTGTCACCAAACTCTCCAAAACCAAAATGACAGCTTGGACAGGTGAGGCCGGCATCTTTAATCATAGTTTTTATTTCGGATGTTTTCTTGTTAACCAGGTGGCCAAATCCCATACTGGCATACCCTGCCGGCGAGCACATTTCAACCTGCTTATACCCCAAATTGGCCATCATTTTTAAGGTTCCGGCAAAATCTTTCTCCAGCATGTCCCTGATCGTGAATGACTGAAACCCTATGGGAAGATTGACGGCCCCTGCTGAGGCCTGTGCGCTTAGCAATGAAGGCAGTTGTGATATTGCCACTATGCCACCAATGCCCGTGGCAGTTTTACCAATAAATGATCTTCTGTTGATTTTATGCATAAAGAATTATTTATAATGGTTAGATATGAAGTTAAATATTTGCCGGGTCCCATCCTGACCTGTATGCACGGTCGAGCCATTTATTTGCATCGGGCACATTGGTTATCTTCTGGCTTGCCGCGTCGTATTTTAATAAACCCCCGCTTCTTAATGCCACCGCATATAAATTGACCGCTTCCGTGATATACTCCGCTTCCATAAAATTACCAGGATACTGCTTCCCGGTTTTACAGGCATCAATAAATAGCGGCAAGGCCTCGGAGGTTTGTTGTACCTGGCTTCGCTTATCTTCATTAGGATTGTTGCCGGCCAATGTTTTGTTTCCGGAAAGAAGCGTTGGATTTTGCACATTGAACCCAGCCAGTATTTTGCCCTTATCACCCACAAACATCATTCCTTCACGGGGCAGTTCTTTATTGTCTGCCAGTAATTCGGTGGGTATGGCAGGCCGCATTCCTCCATCATACCAGCAAAGGTCTACCGCCGGTCTGGATCCGTTTGCGGGATACTTAAAGCGGACCGAACTGGCCATCGGAAATGAGAAGTCATTTTTTATTTGGTATGGCACAGGGTCGTGCATTGCGCAAACATGACTCAGGTTGGGTTCAATAGTCGTTGGTGACTGTAATTGCAATGCTTTAAAAACAGTCCACAGGCTGTAATGGCCCATGTCAGCCATGGATCCGCCGCCGAAATCGTACCATCCCCTGAATACCATATTGGTGTAATTTGGATGATAGGGGCGGTCGGCTTCCGGTCCTAACCAGAGATCCCATTCAAGCCCTGCGGGAACAGGTGGGGTATCAGCAGGCAGTGTAGGATATTGAGGCCAAACCGGCCGATTAGTCCAGTTATGTACTTCCGTAAGTGTTCCTATGGCACCCCCATTTATCCATCCCATCACGGTTTCCATAGAGCCGTTCGAATCCCAGGGGATCAGGTGGGTTATAACTTTGCTCTCACGTGCCATAGCAATCACTTTCTTTCCTTCAATCAACCGGTTGGAGAGTGGTTTATGCACCAAGACATGCTTGCCTCTTTTAATCGCTGCCATGGAAATTAATCCATGAAGATGATCGGGGGTCATTATTTTAACAGCATCAAGGTCTTTTTCTTTGTTCAGCAGTTCACGAAAGTCTGCATAGGCATTACAACCCTTAAATTGCAGTTCCGGGCGAACATTTGCATAAAAGGTATCAACGATCGACTTGCCGTTGTCCCTTCCGCCCGGTACCGTATTATCCCCGCCGGATTCCCAGTCCGGCTTCTGAATGGCTTTGCGTATTGCATTCTTCAATCCGTCCTTCGACCAGTCTTTATAACCAACCGCATCTTTATTGGGATCGCAAACGGCAATTACCTGGAATTGCTGGTTTGCCAGCAACGGCAGTAATTCGCTTATACCCTGCGTGCCTATTCCGATGTAGGCCAGGGTAATTTTATCACTGGGCGCAACAAAGTCCTTTCCTCCAAGCACATACCGGGGAATAATAGTAAAAGCTACGGCGGCAGTTGCAACATCTTTAACGAATTTCCGGCGGTCAATTGGTTGATTATTGCCGGAGGCGGCTTCGGTTTCTGCGCTTTGAGTTCCCGGATCACCAAGGTTTTGAATGGAGTCTTTTTTCATATCAAACAGTATTTATCGTTAAGAGTAAAAATTAAATATACTAAACTTTATTACCAGTGTTATGTCAGGTATAAAATAATTCAAAGTCATTGCAATAATTCATGTAATTCGTGTAATTCACGCAATTCGTGTAATTCGTGTTTTATAATTCGTGTTCTAAATATTCATTTAATATCTCCCTTCTTCAATTTTTCTACGGCATAATCACAGGCCCTTGCTGTTAATGCCATATAAGTAAGAGAGGGATTCTGACAGGCTGTAGAAACCATGCATGCGCCATCAGTAACAAATACATTCGGCGCATCGTGACATTGATTGAATTTGTTCAATACAGAAGTTTTGGGGTCATTACCCATACGGGCAGTCCCCATTTCATGTATCGTATTGCCGGGGACAGAAGGATCATTTATTTCCGTCACCCAAACAGGATCAGCGCTGTTAAGCATTTCTTTTGCTGAATTTATCATATCCCCTTTCATCGCAATTTCATTTTCTCCATACTCCATTTCAATATTTAAAACGGGAAGGCCCCACTTGTCTTTTTTGGTTTCATCTAAATACACATGGTTTTTGTGATCAGGCAAACATTCGCCGTAGGCAAACATGCTGGCATGCCAGTCACCCGGCTCAGACAGGGAATCCTTCCAATCAGCGCCTGCCCCGGGTTCATTATACCCTCTTGTCCACTCTGCCCTCGATACATATACTTCATAGGCAAACCCCCTGGTGTATTTCCTGTCCTGCTGATGCAGGTTTTGAAACCTAGGTATATAAACAGAGGTAGACCGCTGGCCGAAATAATATTGATCCTTCATTATGTCAAATCCAGCCATGGCACCGGGACCCGACAAATGGTCCATCAGGTAATGCCCCAGAACACCACTATTGTTTGCAAATCCATTTGGAAATGTTTCCGATTTTGACTGCATCATAATTTTTGTAGTCCCCAGCGCAGAAGCATTCAAAAAAATAATTGGAGCAAAATATTCAAAAGTCTCCATCGTTTCCGCATCAATAATTCGTACCCCGGTAGCTTTATTTTTTTGTTTATCCCAAATAATACTATGCACAATTGAAAAAGGACGCAATGTAAGATTACCGGTTTTATAAGCGGCAGGCAGCGTGGAAGAGTTGCTGCTGAAATATGCGCCATACGGGCATCCGCGGTGACAAAGATTTCTTGCCATACACTTGCCCCTTCCATTGTGTGGCTGCGATAATACCGCCATCCTGCTCTGAATTAAATTTCTCTCTTTAAATTTTTCTTCAATTCTTTTCTTCAAATGTTTTTCAAGGCAATTCATTTCAAAAGGAGGAATGAATTGTCCATCGGGGAGCTGAGCCAATCCTTCGTTCTTTCCGCTTACGCCAATGAAACGTTCTACATAATCATACCAGGGTGCAATGTCATGGTACCTGATGGGCCAGTCAATGCCGGTTCCTTCTTTCAGGTTGGCTTCAAAATCCAAATCGCCCAGGCGAAAAGTATGCCTTGACCAAAGCAATGATTTACCCCCTACCTGGTTGCCCTGGACCCATTGAAACGGCTTCACCTGGCCATAGAGGTGCTCAGTATCTTTAACAAAAAAATGTTTATCATCCTGCCCGAAATGATACACCTTACTTTGTATAGGATATTCATCCAGGTCTTCCCGGCTCAACATATTGCGGTTAGGCAATTCCCATGGATCGAGACTGGCGGTAGGATAGTCAGCTACATGTTTTACATCGCGACCCCTTTCGAGCAGCAGGGTTTTCAATCCTTTTTCAGTAAGCTCTTTTGCCGCCCAGCCTCCGGAAATTCCGGAGCCAACTACAATTGCATCGTACATAATCAGTGCTTTTAAGCTGAAGGGATAATTTCTTATTTACCAGTATAATAAAAATGTTTTGGCCAACGCCTTACCTCCTTTTTTATAGGGAATGCACGCTTCATAATCCCCCGGCACTTTTACATAATTCAGAGCTTCGATCATTCCTTCCCGGGAGGTAAAATAACCGATGGTTGAAAGTTTCTTGAATAACCTGAACCATGCTTTACCCGGGTCATCTTTAAAAGCAGCTTCATCAATTTTTTTAATTTTGCTGAGTTTTTCTCCCGGGGAAAGTGAGGAAAATTTACCTGCAGGTTGATCATTGAGTTGTTGCAACCCGTTTTTCAGAAGTTGCTGATCTTTATTGTTCATGCAATTTTTTACAACCAGGTCTATGAAATAAGGGACCTGCGCTTCCAGTGCGCCGGGTGTAGCAGTTTTTGGCAACATGCTGTCGGTAACCTGCTCAATTAAATAAAATTCATCCTTTGAAAAGAAACCGGCCCGCAGATTTTTCTCTCCGCTGTTGCAGGAAGAAATGAATTCCCCCAGTACGGCAGGGAAACTGCTGTACAGCGTGGCGACACCCATTCCCTTCAGAAGATGACGGCGGTTCATAGCAGGGATTATTTCTTTAAATAAAGGTAACTATGAAATGGGAGTAAAAATTTTTTCCTGGTAAGTTTATTAATTCGTTCAGCAATAAAGTAATTTTTTGTATTTCAAGGTCAATTCGTCCGCCCCGGCGGACATTAAATTGGTAGCAGAAGCAATGATTTATCAACCCCTCCTGCAGGGTATTTGGGTAGCAAAAATTAATGATGTGGCGATCCCTCTCATCGGGAAGGTATGTGGGTAGAAAAAATAAATGCTTTGCCAGTTCCTCCCGTAGGGAGGCTATGTGGGTAGTAAAATAAACGATGCGTCAATTCCTCCCGTAGGGAGGGTCTGGGTAGTAAAATAAACGATGCGCCAGTTCCTCCCGTAGGGAGGGTATGTGG
>JBDTWP010000428.1:0-5894 GCA_040006615.1 Ferruginibacter sp. | reverse complement strand
TTTTTATTCGAGGCCGCTTTCATATACTAATTGCGAACGTTTCACCTAATTCTAATTTTTTATTTAGTATTAATCGTGAATGGTGAATTATTGACCATTGACCATTCACCCCTGCCTCTATTTCATTAATTAAATTGTCCTAAAACCAGCAATACTCCCAGGAAAATCAATAAAGAAACAGATGACAGGGCCAGTATATATTGCGCATTGTGATTCATACGAAACCTTGCAGTGAAGGATTCAATAAATCCGATAGTTATTGCAAAAAGTACCTGGATACCAAAGAAAACGGGTATTGTGAGGTATAAGGGTGCACTTCCCATAAACAGGTTGGCAATTAATGCCCCATACATCGCAAATTTGAGGTAAGTGCCATATAAAATCATCCCCAGGTCGAACCCACTGTTGTCCAGGATCATCACTTCATGAACCATCGTGAGTTCGAGATGTGTATTGGGATCATCAAAAGGCATACGACTATTTTCAACCAATGCTATCATAGCCAAAACAAAGGTAGCCAATACCCCAAGAATGTAAGATATCGAAGAACCGAAATGCAGGGACGCGAATATTTCATGGAAAGAAGTGTGTCCTGTAAGCAGGGCCAATGAACCCATTAGAATAAAAAAAGCCGGCTCAGCAAACATGGAAAACAAGGCTTCCCGGCTGGCTCCCATTCCTTCAAAACTGCTGCCCGTATCCAGGGCGGAAATTATGCTGAAGAATTTTCCTGTTCCTAACAGGTATGCAAAAAAAACAAAGTCTCCATCGAAGGATATCATTCCTTTATATTGTCCAAGGGGGATGATCCCGATGGCCATTATAATCGAAGCAAAATATATGGACGGACCAACCTGGAAAATAAAACTGGTCGTACTGCTGTACACCGCCCCTTTCTTAAACAAGCGGACTACATCTTTCAGGGGTTGAAAAATTCCGGGCCCTTTCCGGCCCGAAAAAATACTTTTGGTCCTGATAATAATACCTGTAAAGAACAGGCTCGCCAGGATAATTAAAATAAAACTTATCATTCTTTACAACTTGTTTAAAAAATTAAATAATGATTTTATATAGTTGAATACAAATGGAATTCCTAATACCAGGGTAATAAAAACCACTCCATACAAAATATAGAACTGAAGATTTCCGTTTTGTAAAAAAGTAAACCGGTTAAAAAATGTCTTTAACAGGTGCAAGGGGTAATCGATCAGCCATTCCTCGGCTTTATCATAAGGGTGCGTTTCCTGGCTCCCGGTTTTTGGAAAAACTTCGGTCAATTCCCTTTTTTTCTTCTGAATAGAAAAAAGGGGTTCAGCAAGTTTGCGGTAAGCCCGGACAAAGGAACTGGCCGTATATTGCATTTTGCCTGTAGGGGCAATATAGCCGCAGCCCCATGTAGTATTGATAGTCCGGGGTTTGTTGATTGTCATTCTTTTTCTTATTAAAAATATCAAACCAGCCAACAGGAGAAAAGCCATGGCGCAAATGCCAATCATAGTTAGAGCTTCCGTAGCCGGCAGTATTTCGGGCCGTGCAGAAAAAGCAGCATGCTGAGTAAATAAACCAAGCGGTTTTGAAAGCGCATCTACAAAAAATTTGGGAAACAAACCTATTGCCATTATCAAAATCACGACGACATACATGGGCACCAGTTTTCCAAAAGCAGCTTCCCCGGGAGCATGGTGAAAATTGTGGCGGGGTGTACCAAGAAAAACTGAGCCAAAAGCTTTTGTAAAGCAGAACAGGGCAAGGCCGCCAATGAGTGATAATCCAAAGACGGCAAAAACAATCGACGAAATCAAAGCTTTGTCTGAACCATGGAGGCCTGTAAACAATCCATTGAAAATGAGAAACTCGGAAACAAATCCATTAAAGGGGGGCAAGGCGCAAATGGCGAGGGCAGCAATAAGAAACAGGGAGCTGGTATGGGGCATTTGCTTACCCAGGCCACCCAGTTTTTCTATATCCATAGTGTGGGTGGCCTGGTATACATTACCCGCACTATAAAATAAAAGTGATTTAAAAAGGGAGTGATTCAATGTGTGCAAAAGGGCGCCGGCAAATCCCAGTACAGTTAAAAGCTGGTTCCCTTTACCAATTCCTATACAACCGAGGCCAATGCCAATACCGATTATTCCGATGTTTTCAATACTGTGATAGGCCAGCAATCTTTTCAGGTCGTGCTGGATAATGGCCAGCATTACACCATAAATTCCGGAGACAATTGAAAAGAATAATATGATATACCCAATTACCAGGTAATCGCATTTAATCAGCAGCAGCATTCGCAGAATGCCATAAATGCCAATTTTAATAATTACGCCGGACATGATCCCTGATACATGCGATGGCGCTGCCGGATGAGCGTAGGGTAACCAGGTATGAAAAGGTACAAAACCGGCTTTTATTGCAAATCCGATAAAGAAACATAGAAATAACGCAACCCCGGTGAGCAGCGAATGGGAATTGGAGAAGAGGGTGATAGCTTTAAAGTCATAGGAATTCATCTTCATAGCTACCCAGATAAAACCCAGCGTCAAAAACATAATGCAGATATGGGCCTGGATCAGATAATTTAATCCGGCATTCAAAGTCTCTTTTTTATTATGTTCAAATATAACGAGTATAAAAGAGGATAAAGCCATTGTTTCCCAGCCAATAAGAAAAGCAATGGAATTTTGAAGAGAACAAATACCTATTAAACTTGAATGTAAAAGGACAAAGCTGGTGCAATGAAGGGATAGATTTGACCTTTGAAGCTTGTAGGGTTTCATATACTGTAAACCGTACAGGGCCCCGGTAATAAGGGTAAAATTGATAATTAAAATAAACCATCCTGACAATGCGTCAATCCTGATGGGGATATTGCCGGTGACCAGGGAACCATGAAACAAATATTCGAAATTTTCGCCGGCTAATGATTGAAATGCGATGATGCTGCTGAGAATAGCAATTATAGTGACAGCCGACATGGTAATCAGTCCCTTCCATTTAACATTAACCATCGGGATCAGTGCAATCGCCAAAAAGTTAATAATTATGAAGGCAGTAATAATTGTCATCAGATAAATTTAAAAATTGTTCCAATAAATACAAGAACAATAAAAAAAATGCCATATAAAATATATTGCTGGATCCTCCCATTTTGAATAAATTGAAAATAATTCATTGAGAAAATCAGCCTGTCAACAATGACATTAAATATTCTTACTACAAACAGATCTTTGTAATGCGAAGAATGTTTTCTTTGATTGGGAAAAATTTCACTTGTCGGTATCTCCCTGTATTTCTTATTTTCCAGCAATATAAAATTCAGCAACTTCCCGAGTGATTTTGAAAATGATTTGCCGGTATACTGCATCTTTGATACAGAACCGGTGTAACCGCATCCCCAGGTGGAACCGGTTGTCATAGGGTGTTTAACAGAAAATTGGTTTCTTATAAAGAAGATCAGGGCAGGAAGCAACATAAACAACATCGCAAATTTACCAATAGCAGGAATACCGGCAAGTAAGGAGGCAGGTATCAGCCAATTTCCTGGTAAGCCTGTTGGAACAGATTTCAAAACAATTTCATTTACAATTGAAAAATAAAATTGCGGAAACAGGCCAATTGAAAGCATTATGATTAAAATGAAATATTGCGGCAGGCGCATAATCAATGAAACTTCCCGGGGTTGCTGAAGTAAATGGGTTCGTGGACTACCCAGGAATATCGTCCCGAAATTTTTTGCAAAGGTAAGCAAGGAAATACCCCCAATCAATGCCAGCCCTGCTAATGAAAATATCATCGTTATATTGTAAATAATCCCAATGGATTTGATTCCCAGCAAAACTCCACTGTATATCATAAACTCTGAAACAAACCCGTTGAATGGCGGGAGTCCGCTGATAGCCATTCCACCAAACAGGAAAAACAAAGCCGTTTGCGGCATAGGATGTACTAAACCACCCAACTTTTCCATATCACGGGTATGCGTTTGCTGGTACACAGAACCGGCGCTAAAGAAAAGAAGTGATTTAAACAGCGAATGATTTAAGGTATGTAACAATGCTCCTGCAAATCCCAGCATAACCATCCCGGTATTTCCAATTCCGATTCCTATTAAACCGAGACCAATACCAATTCCTATAATGCCGATATTTTCAATGGTACAGTAAGCCAGCATTTTCTTAAAATCACGATGAACCGCTGCATTCAGGATTCCGAACAATCCGGTAAATACGGAAAGGACGATAAGAATTTCTCCGATAACGGCAAAATCCTTTTTTAGTAAAAAAATCATCCTGAATATTCCATAGATACCCAATTTTACGATAACCCCGGACATAACTCCTGAAATATGCGAAGGCGCAGCCGGGTGTGCCTGGGGAAGCCAGGAATGCAAGGGAATAAATCCTGCCTTGATGCCAAACCCCATAAAGAAAAGAAGAAACAGCCAAAGGTTTGTATTGGCGGAGAAAAATTTTTCAATTGCTATAAACTCAAATGAACCTTCGGAAAAATAGACCAGGATAAAGGCTGCGGAAAGAAACAACACTCCTATATGCATTTGTACCAGGTAATTTATACCGGCCTGGAGCGTTGTTTTTTTCTGGTGCTCAAAAATAACAAGCAGAAAAGAGGAAAGAGACATCAGTTCCCATACAACCAGGAATGCTAATCCATTTTGCATCATGCAAACCCAGAGCATCGAGGATTGAAAAAGCAGGAACAATATCCAATGCATAGAAAGGTTAGCCCTTTGCGGATCATATTGTTTCATATACCCGATTCCATAAAAAGCTCCGTTTATGCAGGTTAAATTGATGATGAGAATAAACCAGGATGACAAGCTGTCTATATGAAATGAAATATTTCCAAAGACAATAGATTTGGTTATAAAAATATCAACGGCATTTCCTGTTAAGGCTTTAAAAGCCGGAACTGATGTGATAACTGCCATTATGAATACAAAAATGAAATTAGCTTTGGCCCTGGTTGAATGTGGAAGGAACGGGATTGAAATCATTCCAATTATTGGTAATAAGAGAGATGAAAAAAGTAAGAAAGAATCAGTCATATTTAGGTAATCATAATGTTAAGTGGCAATTGGCAATTGGCAACTGGCAATATGCAATAGGCAATTGGCAATTGGCAACTGGCAATAGGCAATATGCAAAAGGCAATTGGCAATTGGCAATTGGCATTGGGCAAAAGGCAATAGGCAATTGGCAATACCTATGGGACTAACATTGGTATCTGTTGCAATATCTTGCTCACTGCATCATCATTCACCATCCGCCATTCACCATCCGCCATTCTCCATCCACCATTCGCCATTCTCCATTCCTTACACATCAGCAGGTGTCACCACCTGAATAAAGTTATGCATATCTTTTGACTCATCTTCTCAATAGTAATTATCGGGCGTATTCCAAATTCATCCTGCTCCATGGGTGCAACAAGTTAGTATACATTCTATTGGTCGGAATTTGTTTCAAGAATTGCATCCGGCTTTAGCCAAGCCAATTAAGAAAATACTAAAATTCAATTCGGCTAAAGCCGTCGTTTATTGCATTTTTCATTATCCACAGGCTAAAGCCTGTGGCAATTCAATTCCAACCTGGTGAACCTGCCTGACTCTACCAGGGTGAGTAGGGGCTAAAGCCCAATGTCATTTAGGGCTTTTAAATCGTGCATTCGTGACTTTGGGGACGATATATGGGTAGAAAAAATATTAACGTCATGTTCGTTCCAAAGGAACGGTATATGACATGCACAGGAGAATGTACCGGCTGATACCGGACACGGCACATACCGTTCCTACGGAACGAAAATTACATGAATGCTATTTACATACTACCCACATACCGTTCCTACGGAACGAAAATTACATGAATGCTATTTGCTTG
>JBDTWP010000427.1:0-5917 GCA_040006615.1 Ferruginibacter sp. | reverse complement strand
GCGGCCTGTTCCTACATCGCCTATTGTAATTGGATTGTCATAATTTGTGAGAACAGGTGGCGGCCTGATCCTACATCGCCTATTGTAATTGGATTGCAAGAATTTACCAGATAGGTGGCGGCCTGTTCCTACATCGCCTATTGTAATTGGATTGTCATAATTTGTGAGAACAAGCCGCGGCCTGTTCCTGCATCGCCTATTGTAATTGGATTGCAAGAATTTGTGAGAACAGGTCACGGCCTGATCCTACAAAGCTCATTGTGATTGAATTGCAATAATTTGTGAGAACAGGTCACGGCCTGATCCTACAATGCTCATTGTGATTGGATTGCAATAATTTGCTTCCGTAGTCGGTGTCCTCGCTGAACACTTCTTGCGATACAGTAAACGGTAGCCAACTAAGAAGTAGTATAAGCCATCAGTTATAAAAAAGCCGGTGGCTTTTTTATGCATAAGCTTTACCAGTTTTGGCATCCGTGATGACAGCATTGGCATAAAAAGAAAAAACTTCCATCCCATCAGGCGCAGGTGTGCAGGTTAAACAAATGGTGTTCCTTCCATCTCACAGCTTTTCAATTTATTGGTATCACCAACCATACTGTAGTTTCCATTCACGTACTTTTATATGACTATTGGTGAACTCATTATCATGCTGCGGAAGCAGCTTAAAATGTCGCAGGATGATTTGGCAAAGAAGATAGGAACTTCTGCCCCCATCATTGGCCGCTATGAACACAATGAGATTAAGCCCTCTATTGAAGTGGCTCCAAAGATTGCTGATGAATTTGGGGTTACTGTTGATTTTCTACCTGGTAACTCTGATAAAATGGTAATGGATAAAAAACTAATGCAGCGGACGGAGGATATTGAGGCATTGCCTGTTGAAGAAAAAGGCAAAGTGTATTATTTTATTGATATGGCGCTATCACATCATAAAGCAAAAAAGCTTTTAACTAAGCAAAATATAATAGCTCCTCACAGGGCTTTGTCGTTTTTATACTTTCTATTTTGTTACTCCACTAAGTTGTTGGTACGCTCTCGCTCTTTACCCGCCCTGCATACGCAACAACGGCGAACAGCGGGCTTCGGACTTATTAAGCCAACATCAACAGAGGCCAAGAAAATAAAACCGTGGCTTCTAAATTGATTGCTGCTTTTCTTTTTCAACAGGAGATGAAGCAAAAACTGGCGAATTAAAAAATTGTGAATAAGCTTTTTCCTGGTACTTGTAAGGCGTATTTTTTACTTATAAGATACATAATACAAAAGCCCCACACGGGGCTTTGTTGTTTTTAAATTTCCTGATTTATAAATGCAATAGTAACCGCACGGCACAGGAAGTCATCCGCAACTTACCCCCACCTAAGGTTATAGCACTGCGTCTGGAACAGGGATGGAAGTTTTTTTATCCTGCACTCCCCGCTTAATGGGAATAACTTTATTATATTTTTTTCTCTATTATACACTTGTGGCGTCTTATACTTCAACAAATTTTCAAAAATTAAACTGTCTTGTGTAAGCTTTAGAATCTTGTTAAAAGTTTCATCTCCATTTTTATCTCGAAGAAGTAAAAGATTTCTTTTCTTAAACTCGTACCCAAAATTCAGGATTGTATCGCCAGTTGTGTAAATCGGCCCCATCGTCACGGAATTCAATATTATAATAAAATGTCTGTGAATATTTTTGAGTATGCCAATTACCTATAATCTCTTTCGGGATCACTTGCAGTGACTTTTGCAGCCATTACACCGCGCTGGCCAGTTCCGACCATATTACTTTTCTCATCCGGCAAGCCTAACCCATGCCTTTTTTCATTTGATTCTGTAGTAGTGCCTTTGCCATTAATCTCAGATGTTTTCCAATTCCCAGTATTCCCTCCTATTGCATCGATTTTTGATGCTGAGACATTATCAGAAACCATTATACAATTTTGAAATATATCTTTGTTACCCTATATCTTAGCCTTTACTGGGTTATCTTTATTCCCTGCTCCTATATCATTTACATAGTCGCCTGTTACCACAAAGTTGACGCTGCATGTTCCTACATCGCCTATTGTAATTGGTTTCAAAACAATATCAAAATTTTCCCCGGACAATACTGAAACCCTATATTCATAACCTATTTATCAGTTCTGAACGGTGATGCAGGAAGACCTTCCTTATTATATAAATTCGGATTTACAGGATTATCAGCCCATGCATACCGAACATACATCGGACCTGGTATATCATCATTCCACACAATTATTTTTTCTCCTTCAATTTTGGCCTTAGCCCACACAAATTTTTTATCGGCACCAGATATTGCAAACTCTTCCGGTGCTTCGCCATCATTTGTAATTAAGCCACTGCCTATATTGTCGAATGAAATAACGATCGTATTACCCTGTATTTTTGATGATTGATAAATTGGGCCGGAATAAACAATATTTTCGCCATAAGCAATTTTTTGAGCAGCTATTGCCAAACGTTCGCCGACCGCTTTTTTATTATCCGGGTGAATATCGTTCCATTCTCCAAGATCAATCGCCACAGCCATTCCGGTATTAGGAACGGACAATGATTTTAACTGCGATTCCCTTAGCATAGCCCATTCACTTTCTGAAGGAAGATAATTGGCATCCATATAATTCGGTAACTGCACATATAAAAAAGGTAACAGGCCCTGCTGCCATTTGTTGCGCCAGTCGGCAATTAACGCTGGTTGCAGTTTTCCATATTCTTCTGCCCGGCCAGTATTGCTTTCACCCTGGTACCATAGAAAACCTTTAATCGCATAATTAATAACCGGCGCCAGCATGGCATTGTATAAAGCTGCCGGTTGGTTTTGGGCTAATACACCCGCTCCACCGAACCCTCCAGGGGGAAAATACGCTTCACCTACTTTGTACTGCCATACACCCATGAGGTCGATTGTATCCTTACCAGCAAACAAACAATAAGGCTTGCTCGGAACAAATCCGCCTTTACCTGCTGTATTGGTTACTTTTATTGTGAAAATATTTTTACCGGCTTTTAACAGATCTGCCGGTACATTATATCTTCTCTGCGGATATTGATAGGCAGTATTACCAACCTGAATACCATTAATATATAAAACATCAGCATCGATGATTCTTCCTAAAAAAACTTTTGCGGGTATCCCGGTCATAGATGCCGGCAATTCAATTTCTTTCCTGTACCAAACCACGCCATTCAAATCTTTGATGCCCTGGTCTTCCCAATAACCGGGAATACTTATGCTATGCCATCCTTTGGCAATATAGGAAATATCATACCAGGGAACCGGACCACTCAATCCCTTATCCGCCTGCTGTGGCCTGTTAGTATTACGGGAAGATATCCTTCCTGCCAGGCCACTGATACTGGCGGTATCTTTATTCTTTTGAATGATTGTTTGTAAGTCTGAAAATTCTTTTAATCCATCTTCGCTTGTCCATGCTTCAATTGGCGTACCACCAACGCTTGAGTTAATTAAGCCGATGGGGATGTGATATTTTTCGTAAATCTGTCTTGCAAAAAAAAATGCTACGGCCGAAAATGGCCTTACGTCTTCACCAACCGCAGGCTTCCAGTATCCGGATGGCAGGTCAGGTTGAGGCCCCTGTAAACTTGTAAGTGTAGCTATCCAAAACTGCCTGACCTGCGGGTAATTCGCCTCGGCAATATCATTGGCATATGTTACATCATGGATATTCATTTGATGCACCATATTAGACTGACCCGAACAGATCCAAACATCACCAATCAATATTTCTTTCAATGAAATCTTATTGCTGCCAGCAATATCCATGGTGTAAGGGCCTCCTGCTTCCATAGGTGGCAGTGTCACAAACCATCTACCGTCTGCCGGGGTTTTAATTTTATAGATTTTATTTTTGAACTTAAGGACTACTTTTTCACCATTTGCAGCCCATCCCCAAATTTTTACCGGGACATTTCTTTGCAGCACCATGCTATCCCTTATGATTACGGGTAATTTAACCTGGCATGATACCGGCTCCAAAAAAATAATAAGTATGGCAATAAATACCAACAGCTGGATTCTCATTCTTTTAATGATGTTTGTTGTTAACACGCTTAATCATTATGGCCCGGGTATATATTTTTTAAAGATCTCATATTGCGCGAGTTATCTATACGGGCTTATTGTCTCTACCGATCCATCTTCTTTATATTTCAGTTCCGTTGCTTTAACCGATCTTAAATGCGTAACTCCGTTTGACAAACTGCTGTCGTGATAAAATAAATACCATTTGCCTTTAAATTCACAAATGGAGTGATGCGATGTCCAACCCACAACCGGGTTTAAAATTCTTCCCTGGTATTTAAATGGCCCGTAAGGATTATCGCCAATAGCATAGCAGATATAATGCGTATCGCCGGTTGAATATGAAAAATAATATTTGCCCCTGTACTTATGCATCCAGGATGCCTCAAAAAATCTTCTGTTGTTATCTCCAGCCAATAATGGTTTCCCATCTTCATCTGCGATAATGATCTCTTTCACAGTTTCGGCAAACTGTTTCATATCATCAGCCAGCATTGCCACTACCGGGCCCAGCGCATTTTCATGCGGCAATGGTTCTATACTCTTTTCGCTGTAAATATTATCTCTGTACGATTGCAACTGCCCACCCCATAAACCACCGAAGTACATATAAAATTTTCCATCATCATCTCTGAAAACAGCAGGATCAATTGTGTAACTGTTATTAATTGCTTCCGGTTCCGGAACAAACGGCCCTGTGGGTGAATCGCTAACGGCAACACCAATCTGGAAAATGCCATCCCTCCTCTTTGCAGGAAAGTACAAATAATAGGTACCATCTTTATATGCTGCATCAGGTGCCCACATTTGTTTGCAGGCCCAGGGCACATTTCTAATGTGAAGTGCCACGCCATGATCTGTTGCAATTCCATCCGGCGTGTCCATCGAAAGCACATGATAATCTTCCATAGCGAAATGACTGCCTAAATCATCAAAGGGAATATTTGCTTCGAAATCATGCGATGGATAGATATAAATTTTTCCGTTGAACACATGCGCCGATGGGTCGGCTGTGTAAATATGTTTCACCAGCGGCTGCGAAATGGCACGTTTATTCAAATCATCAAAGTCAATATTTTCTACACTATCTTCCGGCATTTGCTAAATATTTTAAGATTATTTTCTTCTTAGTTTAAGTTCGCTTTCAATTCGCAATTCCATTTTCTTATCAATTTCATACCAAAAAAGAATAGCGGCTCCTATAACAAATACCAGGCCCGGGTATATACTCACCGACATTTTTATGCCGGAAACAGTGCTTGCCGTTTGCGCTGCCTTTTCCGCAATATAACCATATTTTGATAGCAGCGCTGCTCCGATTGCGCCACCAACACTTAACCCAATTTTCAATCCAAATATCATTGCGGAAAAAATTATCGCGGTAGCCCTCCTGTTATTTTTCCATTCGCTGTAGTCGGCAACATCCGCAATCATTGCCCATAAAATGGGTATGGTTATACCATATAAAAAACCGTGGAAAATCTGGGTAATAAAAACTGCGGCTATTGCATCCCGGGAATAAAAATTAAACATTACCAAACTCATGGCGGACAAGAAAAGAAAAACACCAAAAATATTTCTTTTGCCAAACCTGTCGGCCAAAGGTTTTGAAAACATGATACCCAATATCATAAAAATGATACCACCTGCGTTGAACAAACTGTTTGCCGATGTGGGCGCATCTTTGGGCCATTGAAATTCGCCAAGCCCTAATCCGGTAACGGCCTTATTAAGCCATACAATAAAATTATTGAAACCAATATTTTCTAAAAAATTAATTTGTGCAGTTTCATTCAAATAATATTTAAAATCACTAGTGTCCGGTAAAAATATATAAAAGTTCTTTGAAGTCATTGACAGATAG